>JBPCRH010000135.1:0-7098 GCA_050997075.1 Chthoniobacterales bacterium | reverse complement strand
TTCTCGAGCACGCCGGTCTTGAGGCGATCGCGTTTGTAGCGCCGCGCCTGCGCGCGGCTTTCCGCCTCGAGGCGCTCTCCGCGTTGGTCGATCCCATAGTGATTGCAAAAAGTGAGGCTGACGTCGGGTTTCATCTCTTCCACCAGGCGACTGACAAAGTCCGGGAGCAGCCGATCGTCATCGCCAATCGCGACGAAAAACTCACCGCGTGCGGCGTCGGCGAGGGCGTTGAAATTGCCGCACATGCCGAGGTTGCGCGGGTTCCGCCGGTAGGTCAGGCGCGGATCAGAGACGAGTTCGCGCGCCCAGCCGCGAGTGACGTCGACCGAGCCGTTGTCGCCCACGAGCACTTCGATATGGGGATACGTCTGGGCCAAGGCCGAGGCCACCGCTTCCTCGAGGTAGGCGGGACGATCGAACGTCGGAATGACAAGGCTGACCAAGGGAGACATGAGGCGCGAAAGCAATCCAATACCGTGAGCAGATTGAAGGCCAGTAATTTATTCCGGAGGCGGAAGAGGCGGGTCGCCCAGCCGCAGTTCGTTAGGCAAGAAGAGTTGATGCGCGAGCGCAAACCCCAGATCAGATGTAATTTACGTCGAATACGGAAGCCGAAATTCTCACCGAATTCGTTTCCATTTGCCTTGACACTAATCTCCGCCAGCCGCGAAAATGAATCTTGGCTCCTCTTTCTCCTCCTGTGAATCTCTTTTCTCTTCTCTCTTTTTTTCGGCCTTTCTCGCCGCCGCGGCGCGCCCACTCCGGCGCTTTTCTCATGCCTTGGTGGCCCGATCACAAAGAATTTACCTCGACCTCATCGCGGCGTGGAATGGTTCCTCGCGAGACGGTTCGAATTGGCGCGCGTCGCAATCGTTGCGCCAAACCGATTGTTGCCCCGCGTTTCACGCTTAGCCCGCCCGAAATCACCGTGACTGTGACCACGCCCACTCCGGCATGTCGGCCGGAGCCGCGCCTTCCCTTTCGCGGTCGGACGACCACCCGAAGCGTACAGCGCGCCCAACGCCACGGCCAAGGCACCTCCGCGTCCACCCTTGGCTAGATTCGCGGCGGTTGCCCCTCCAAAGGAACCGCCGGACGCGGCTCGCCGAGCGCTCGAGCGGAAGCAAGCGTCTGAGACTCCGTGATAACCATATGAGGAGGTTGCATTTTTCAGACGGCCGAAGGGGTCGCACTTTGCCGCGGGCCCGACCTAGCGGCATGAGTCTCAATTTCCGCTCGTCCGGCAGGAAGCATCAGGAGCGACGCTTCGACCTCGTGGAAAATACGGCTTAATTCTTCGCGCCGGTCGTCGCCACCCCTTCGACGAACGAGCGTTGCGTGAGAAAAAAGAGGACGACCACGGGCAGGACGACAAGGGTGGAGGCGGCCATCAGAAGATGCCACGACGTTCCGCCCTCCTGGCTCTGAAAACTCTGTAAACCGAGCGCGAGGGTAAAATCCTTTTGCTCCGCGAGGAAAATCAGCGGCCCGAGGAAGTCGTTCCAAGTGGCCATGAACTGAAAGATCGCGACCACGAGCAGCGCCGGTTTTGAGAGCGGCAGGATGATGCGCAGGAAAATCTGGAACTCGTTGCAGCCATCGATGCGTGCCGCTTCCGACATGTCCCTCGGTAGCGTCATGAAAAATTGCCGGAGGAGGAAGACGTTAAAGGCCGCGGCAAAAAGCGAGGGCACCCAGAGCGGTCGCGTCGTCCCGATCCAGCCGAGAGCCTTAAACAAACTGTAGATCGGCACCATGATGACCGGGAAAGGAATCATCATCGTCGCAAGCAGGATCAGAAAAACCTTGTCGCGACCTTTCCAATCGATTCGGGAAAACCCATAGGCCGCGAGCGCGCTGCTTGTCACCGTTCCGAGAACAGTCATAAGACAAAGGAAAAGAGTGTTCCAAGTGTAACGCCAAAAGTAGCCCATGGCGGCGATCGCGTCCGGGTAATTGTGCCACTGAATATGACTCGGCAGCCAACGCGGCGGGAGGGACATGGTCTCGTTCAGCGGCTTCAGCGAAGTCGAGAGCATCCAGGCGAAAGGAGCGAGGAAGCAAATCCCCGCGAGCACGAGAATAACGAAGACGATGACGTGTAGGACTCGCTTATTGCCGCGCATGTCTTATTTCCCCGCGTAGTAAACGTGGCGCTCCGAGAGCTTCGTCGCGCCATAGGTCAGCGCGAGGACGAGAAGAAAGAGGGTCAGCCCGATCGTGCAGGCATAACCCATGTTCCAGTAGTCAAAGGCGTTTTGATAAAGATAAGTCGCCATAAACAGCAGCGAACGGTTCGGTCCATCGCCTCCACCGGTCATGACATAAGGGACGGCAAAAACCTGGAAGGCGCCGATCAAACCCATGATGGTGTTGAAGTAGATCACCGGAGAGATGATCGGGAGCGTAATGTGCCAGGTCTTCTGCCAGAAGTTCGCCCCATCGATCTCGGCGGACTCATAGAGATGGCGTGGCACGTTCTGGAGTCCGGCGACGTAAATGACCACGGCCTGCCCGACGCCCCAGAGGCTGGTGAAGATAATGCCCCACTTCGCGTAGCCTGGTTCCTGCAGCCAGCTCGGTGGCACCAGGTGGGTGTCGAGCAGACTGTTGATCGTCGTGAGAACGGGCCGGATCGCATTGTTCACCAGGCCGAGTTCGCCGTTCAACATCCACTGCCAGAGGACGGCGAGGCAAACCATCGGCACGAGCGAAGGGAGAAAGAAGAACGTGCGAAAAATACCTTTTCCAGGGAGGTCGAAGTTCAACAGAATCGCGAGGCTGAGTGAGATGATTAGACCCAGGGGAATGGCGAAGAGAGCAAAAAAGAAAGTGTTATAGACTGACTTCCAAAAGATGGCATCAGTGAATAGACCCTTGTAGTTATCCAGACCGACAAAAACGGCTGGCGACAGCACGGAATAATCGCAAAGCGAGAAGTAAACTGTGCTGACGAGCGGATAAGCGGCAAAAGCGAGGAAGCCGATAATCCAGGGACTAATGAAGAGCAGACCCAGCCTGAGGTTGCGCTTTTCTTCCTTATTCATGGTTCGCTCTGCCACTCCGCTTGCAGCTTATCCGCAAGGTGATGCCAGCGTTTTTGCTGCTGCTCGAAGACTTGCTGGGCATGCCGCTCGACTTCGTTCAGGGCCACACTCGGGCTCGAGCTGCCGTCCCAGATACGGCCGAAAGCCTGCTTCATGTCGTTGCTGTAAACCGTCCACATCGTCAGTTGCGGGATGGAGTGGGCATTCGGACTCCTTGATAACTCGAGGAACTTGTCGATGTAAGGATTGGGATGGCGCTGGAAAAAGCCGGGACTTGTTGCGCGCAAAGGGCTGAACTTCCGCTGGGCGATGCAGAGGTTTTCCATCGGCCCCTGGGAGTTGACATACTTAATGAAAGCAAAGGCTTCAGCCGGATGTTTGGCGCCGGCGGGAACAACCAGCGCATCGGTTTCGACCAAGGTGACCTCCGGCAATCTTTGCGGGTCCACGCTGGGAAAAGGGGCTACTCCCCATTCGAAATCAGCCGGCCCGAAGTTCTTGATGAAGGTATAGATCCAGGGACCTTGCAGGACCATCGCGACCCGGCCGGTAAAGAAAGGATTCTGCGGTGAAGCAAAGTTTCCGAAGCTGTCAGAAAACCCGAGAAGGTCCCGAGCTCCAAAACGCTCCGGATAGGAAGCGATCCAGCGGTAAGCCGCCAGGTTCGCGGGAGAGTTAGCCGTGATTTGGTCCTTTCCGTTCCAAAGTTGGCCGCCAAACCACCACCCCCAAGTCTCGTTCCACCATCCCGGTTCCGCGGGGAGATAGCCGCAGGACTGCAACCGACCGTCCGGGCGGCGTTTGATCAGCTTCTCATTGAACTGCTCGAGCTCAGCGATCGAGCGCGGGGGCTGTTCCGGGTCGAGACCCGCTTCACGGAAGAGCTTCTTGTTCCAAATCAGCGCCAGGCAGGCAGGAGTGCTCGGGAGAGCCCAGAGATGCTCGCGATAGTTACAAATCTTCCAGAAGACATCGCTGTAGCTCTCCTGCGTGAGACCCGCCGCCTTCGCATACTTATCGAGCGGGAGCAGCGCGTTATTCTCCGCGTAAACCGGGATGGCGCGGCCCGCCACGCCCGCGACATCCGGCGGCACCCCGCCCGCGATCGCGAGCATCAGCTTGCGGTCCATCTGACTGACCGAGCTGTAGTCGACGAAGATGTGATCCTGGCTCGCGTTGAAGTCAGCCACGATTTTCTCCATCGCTTCCGCTTCAAAACCGGTCCAGCGCTCCCAGTATTTCACGACCACCCGGCCCTGGGCGGCAGGGTTACTTCGCTCACAGGAAACGTGCCCGAACGCGGCGAGGACGCCGACGAGGACGCCGGTCAATTTTCCGAGAAAACGAAGCATCTTCCGGTCGAGCACGCGGGCAGTATAGGATCTCGTTGGGAGGCAGCAACCCCGGGCGACGAAGCTCATGCGGCCGCGGCGGTGACTCCCGCCATGAGACGCAAGACGGATTCCTGGGACGCTTGCTCGCGAGTGAGTTCGCCAGCGATCGCACCTTCGCGCATGACAATGATGCGGGTGGAAAGGTTCAGCACTTCCGGTAACTCGGAGGAGATCAGCATTACCGCGAGCCCCTCTTGCGCCAGCTCATCGATCAAGGCGTGAAGAGCCGCTTTCGCGCCGATATCTACGCCGCGCGTCGGCTCGTCCACGATCAGGAGTTTTCCACCGCGCGCGAGCCACTTGGCGAGGACGATCTTTTGCTGGCTGCCGCCGCTGAGTGAGCTGACCGGCGCTTCTTCGAACTGGCTTTCACGCGCAGTTGCGCGAAGTATTGCGCGGCAATCTTCTTCTCCCGCGCGCGATCGAGCATGCCCGCCCTGCGCAACCGATCGAGCAGCGCCATGCTCACATTCGCGCGGCACGGCATGCCGATGACGCAACCCTGGCGCTTGCGATCTTCCGGCACGAGTCCGACGCCGGCGCGCATCGCCCCTTTGCCGTCGCCCAAAGCGAGAGGCTGTCCATGGAGACGAACTTCGCCGGTCGCGCGCGGGTCGAGGCCAAAGATGGCCTTGGCGATTTCACTCCGGCCCGCGCCGACCAGGCCGGCGAAACCCACGATTTCACCTGCGCGAATCTCGAAGCTTACATCGCGAAATTTCCCGGGCGAACTGAGTCCGCGGACGCGCAGCGCGACTTCACCGTCTCCGCCGGAGAGATGCTGCGGGAAGAACTCCACAACCGATTTTCCGATCATCATCTGCACGACCGCGTCCTGAGTCATCTCCGCGCGTGGCAGGGTGCCGACATAACTCCCATCGCGCAGGACACTGATCCGGTCGCAGAGACGGAATAACTCCGGCATCCGATGCGAGACATAGATCATGGTGATACCGCGCGTTTTTAGTTCCTCAATAAGTCGGAAGAGGTTTTTGCCACCCGTAAATGCTCAGGATCCCCCCGAGCAGGAGAATGACCAAGGCGAGTCCGAGTTCCTGCGCGAGCGAAAGGCGAGAGGCTTTTACTTGGCGACCGCGGGACCGGAAGCGCCCTCAGCGGTGGCAGGCGGTGGATTCATTCGCACGCAGGGAGCGCACGTTAGCCGGGAGCACAGTCCGCTGGCAATCATTTGCTTTCGCCGCCGCACGATCTCTGGCGAAGTGGCGACCCTAACGGGATTCGAACCCGTGTTACCGCCGTGAAAGGGCGGTGTCCTAGGCCTCTGGACGATAGGGTCTGGAGAGCGCCCAATATCCGGGCGCATCGTGGTCTGGCAAGGGAATTTCAGGCGCTCGGCGCGGTAAGATTTCGGAGGAGCGCGGCGGTGCGTTCCGTCGCGCCGCGATGCGGGGCCAGAACCTCGCGCGCGCGTTCCGCGAGCCGAGCGCGCGCCGCGGGATCGCGCAATAGGACGGCTGCCGCGTTCGTGAGGGCGCTTTCGTTTTCGGCCTGCACGGCGCCCCCGTTTTCGAGGAGGCGCTCGGCGAGCCGGGCGAAGTTTTCCATGTGCGGCCCGAAGATGACCGGTCGATCGGCGACGATGGCTTCGACCGGATTTTGGCCGCCGCGCGCGGTGAGGCTTTTGCCGATGAAGACGATGGTCGCGACCGCGTACCAGTCGCGCAGTTCGCCGGTGGTATCGAGGAGGAGGACGTCTCCATTACGATCGCCGGAGCTTCGCGAGATCGTCGAAAGGCCGAGCGCGCGGAGGGTGTTCTCGATCTCGCCCGTTCGCTCTACATGGCGCGGCGCGAGGACGAGAAAGAGATCGAAAAATTCTTCGCGGAGCGTGAGGAAGACGCGCCCGAGAATTTCCTCTTCGTCCGCGTGCGTGCTCCCGGCGAGCAAGACGGGGCGCGTGTCGGCGACCCCGATCTGTTCGAGGAAAGCGCGCGGTTGTGCCGGAGCGGGCGCTTCGTTTACCGGATCGAATTTAATGCTCCCGACCTGCTGCAAGCGAGCGCGCGGCACGCCTAATGATTCCCAGCGCGCGAGGTCGTCCGGTGCCTGTACGCAGACGAGATCGAGCTGCGCGAAGATCGGCCTAACGATGCCGCGGAAGTGCTGGAAACGCGCTTCCGAGCGCGGCGAGAGCCGGGCGTTGACGAGGGCGAGGGGAATCCGGCGACGGTGCGCGAGCGCGGTCAGATTTGGCCAGACCTCGGCCTCGACGAGGATAATGCGAACCGGCCGGATGAGCACAAAGGCCCGGTGCATGACCGGCCAGAAATCGAGCGGCGTGTAGAGCACCTCCATCCAGTCCGGCGCGTCGCGCGCGGCGAGAGCGAAGCCGGTCGTGGTCGTGGTCGTGAGCGCGATTCGCAGGGCGGGTTCGTGTTTTTTCATCGTCGCGACCAGCTTCAGCGCGATCATGACTTCGCCCACGCTGACCGCGTGGACCCAGGTGTGACGACCGCCGGAAAGCCGGATGCGCGTCGCGCGATTGTAGATCCCGAGGCGCTGCCCAAACTTCGCGCGGTAATTCCCGCGCCGGAGCATTTTCAGGACGTAACCGGGCAGAAAAAACAGGAGCGCGAACGGGAAGAGCAGGTTGTAGAGGAAACGAATCATGCCGTTGCAGCCGGGGGCGGTGCCGG
>JBPCRH010000116.1:0-4298 GCA_050997075.1 Chthoniobacterales bacterium | reverse complement strand
AAGGTTGCTCCAAAGAAACCGAGTCCAAGTTCATGAATGAAGCCAAAGGCATTCTGGACAAGAAGCAATACGCCAAGTTCAAGGCGGAGTGCGATGCGGCCTGCAAAAAGCAGTCCGAAGCCCAGGCCTAACTTTCTTTTGGTTTGAAGGGAACGCGCCGGGAGCAATTCTGGCGCGTTTTGCTGTACGGAAAAGCGGCCGGAGTTGACCTGTCGAAAAAGCAATCCCATTTTCCAACCAACTTGCGTGATTAAGCTTGATTTTTGATCGGCTTTTCCTTTGCATCGGCACAGCACTTGGGCGCATCAACAGGAAGCCCCGGCGCAACCTCAATCCTTCACTCAACTGCCGTTTCAGCTTCAGCCCTATGAAAACGTCTTTTCTCGCAGCTCTCGCAACTTCCCTCGCGCTCAGCCTTGGAGCTAATGCCAGCACCATTGAGTGGGCCAACGCCGGCACTTCCTGGCCCACCGGTGCGGACTGGGTCGGCGGCAACGCACCGGCCAATAGCCTGGTCACGGACATCGCCGCTTTTGGTTCTCAGGGTGCGGCGGCAGTGAGTCCCGTCCTGACCTCAGCACGGAGCATAAACGGAATCAGTTTTCTCTCGGGTGCCTATAATTACACGATAAGTGGTTCAATCTTAAACATTGGCTCGGGCGGAATCTCCAGCGGTGCCATCTTCGCGACAGAAACCATCTCGAGCACGGTCCGACTCAGCATCACGCAAAACTGGAATAGTGCCGGCACCTTGAACATCAACGGCACGCTTGATTTCAACAACAACAGCGCCACGGCGCGCACGCTCACGATTCAGGGAGGCGGAGTTACCAATCTGAACGGCGTCGTTCAAAGTTCGTTTATGGGGAGCACGGGCAGTCTCATCTACGCGGGCGTCGGGAACGGGAGTCTGTTCCTTGCGAACGCCAATACCTACAATGGTGGAACGACGATCTCGTCTGGCGTACTCCACGGAACGCACGATGGAGCTTTTGGACTCGGCGACGTCAGTCTCACGAGCAACACCTCGCAGGTATTTCTGGCCAGTGGGATCACAAATGACTACATCAACAATTCCGCCACCCTGAGTCTGTCGAACGGTGCCACGATGTTCTTAAGCTATGCGGGTACCGATATCGTCGCTTCTTTCGTAGTGAATGGCATCGCGCAACCCGCCGGGGTT
Source organism: Chthoniobacterales bacterium (assembly GCA_050997075.1). Classification (GTDB taxonomy): domain Bacteria; phylum Verrucomicrobiota; class Verrucomicrobiia; order Chthoniobacterales; family UBA10450; genus Palsa-1392. Next base: position 3,115 of record JBPCRH010000116.1, on the reverse strand, counting down.
TACAGCATGGCCAACGAACCGGGTGTCCTCAGCGGCACCGGGACGATCACCGTCCTGCCTGTGCCGGAACCGACGACGTATGTTTCGGTGCTCGGTGGTCTCGCCTTGCTCATCGGGGCGCAGTGGCTGCGCCGCCGCCGGGCTTAGGACCGGGCCAAAAGTTAGAAAAAATTCATCACGATACGGAACGTGATTTTTGCAGGCAAGTTCCGCGGCCTTCTTACTCATCTTCCCCGCAGCGAATCCAGTTCGGCCTTCGGGAACTCCGGCGCGTTTGGGGGACGGAGTAACAAAACGAGATAAAACTCAGCGAACTCCATTTTTGGTGATGCGGCGGCCGCGACAGCTGGCAGCGCGAGCGCGAGGAGCGCGCCAGCGAGAAGTTGTCGTAAGGTCATGCGCCGAGAATGCGCTGGTCGCGCAACTGGCGACAAGCCGTAAACCCGACTTGCGAGGTCAGGCCTCGGCTTGCACTAGCCGGAGCGCTCGCTCGAGCTGACCGTAATCGACCGGCTTCGTCAGATGCGCCGTAAAACCGGCTTCCAGCGAACGGCGGACATCCTCATCCATCCCGTAGCCACTGAGCGCAATCCCGCGCAGGTTGTAGGTAGCGCGAAGCTTTTGCATCAGCTCGGTCCCGGTGCCGTCGGGCAGTCCAAGATCCGAGATTACGAGATCAAAAGACTCACATCCCGCTGCTGCGAGCGCCTCGGCTACATCCCGCGCCTCCGTCACACGATGACCGGAAGTGCGGAGGAGTTTCGACAGGACCATCATCGTTGCCTCGTGATCCTCGACCAGGAGCAACCGGAGTGGCGCCACTTCCGGGTTCGGCTCGGGCGCCACGAGGAGGGCCGAGGGCGTGGAACCCCTCGGAAACAACTCGATTGAGTCGGACACGCCATGTGGAGGTGAGATCGCGCCCGGCAACTGCACCACGAAAGTCGAGCCTCGGTCCTGCCCTGCGCTCCGCGCCGTGATCGTTCCCCCGTGCAGGTCGACGATCGCCCGCGCGATCGCGAGGCCGAGCCCGACGCCGCCGAAGCGGTGTTCGCCCAGCGGCTCGACCTGTTCAAACGGAAGAAAAATGCGCTCGAGCGCGCTCTTTTCGATTCCGGCCCCGGTATCCGTCACCTTGATCCGGAGCATGGAGCCGGCCTCACCGATTCGTTCGTTCTCCGTCCGAATCGAGATCCGCCCACCGCGCGGCGTGAACTTTACGGCATTGCGCAGGAGGTTCCAGATGACCTGCTGAAAGCGCGCCGGATCCGCGACCAGCCCACTGAGTTCTGCGGCAAAGCTGCGCTCGATCGCAATCGACTTCGCAAAGGCATCGTCGCGAACAATTTCGACCGCGAGACCGATGAGCGAGTGCGTGTCGCACGGTTCCGCGCGCAAGCGCAGTTGCCCCTGGGCGATGCGGGTGAGATCGAGTAGGTCGTCGATCAGGCGCGCTTCCAGGGCGATGTTGCGCTCGATCATGCGCAGGTTATCGCGCGCCTCGAGCGGGAGATTTTCGTCGTCCGCCATCGAGCGCGCCATCATCAGCACGGGCGCCAGGGGAGTCCGCAGCTCATGGGAAAGCGCTGCGAGAAAAGCATCCTTCGCGCGGCTCGCGGCCTCGGCGCCATGTTGCGCGGTCTTAAGATCGTGGATGTCGGTGTTCGTGCCGAACCATTGCTCGATCGCGCCGGAGGCGGCGCGCATCGCCTGTGCGCGGACGAGGAACCAGCGATATTCGCCGTCGTGGCGGCGGAGGCGGAACTCCATCTCGTAACGCTCGCCGCTCGCGAGGGAACGTTCCCAACCCTTGAGCGCGAGCGGGAGATCCTGCGGGTGCACGAATTGCGCCCAAGCCGTGCCAAGAATCTGCGACTCGATCTCGGCTTGGAAATACTGCGCGCACTCCTGGTTGGCCCAGTCCAGCCCCCCGTCCGGGCCCGCGGTCCAGACCTGGAGGGAAACCACTTCCGCGAGCAGGTGGAATCGATCGGTCGCGTTTGAAATCAAGGAACGATTCTGCGCCCACGGGCGGGGAATGACAAGTGCGTCTCCCTGCCTAACGAGTCTAAGTTCCCTTGCCTAACGACTCGACGCGACCTGCGCCCGCTCCGCCGGGCCTAACGACTGCAACGCTCGCGCCGGATCGACCCGCACGAAGGCGTTCACCTTCGTCGCCACTTCCGGCGAGAGTTTCAGGCGCGCGAACCGCGTGCCTTCGATCTGCTTTTTCTGGTCGCTCGCCGGGGCGATGCGATAGCTCTGGTCGAGCGGCGCACCGACGGGCACGCCCGCAACCGCACTCGCCCGCGCGCTGCTCGCCGGCAGGTAAAGACGATCGGCGACGCCGGCGGCGCGCGCCTGCGCGGTCAATCGCTCGAGCGAGACGCGTGCCGGGTCGTAGTCCACGAGGGTTACTTCGTGGCCTTGGAAAAAGCCGGCCTCGGTGCGCGTGACTCCGTCGATCTGGCCGAGCTGCATCTCTCCAGTCCAGAAGCAGGATTGCGCGAAAACAACCCGCGCGGTGGCCGGCGGCTCCGCGGTCAAAGAAGAAATCGCGAACGTCATGGTGATGAGAAAACCGAAGAGAAGTTTCATTTCGAAAGCAGGATGACGCAGCGCCGAAGTTTATTCCGCGACTGCTCCTACTTTCCCTGCAGAGCTTGCTGCACCGAGGCCGGCAGCTTGTCCGCGTTATGGAGGAGCTCCGTCACCTGCCAGATCTCGGTCTCGCTCAACTTCGTCCCAAACGACGGCATCCCGCTGAAGCGAATCCCATGCTTCAAAACCCAGTGCGTTTCACCCACGGGATCGTCGGTCACGCCCTTCGCCGGCGGCAACAACGGGGGGATGTGCGGATACATTCGTTTCGACATCGCGGTCGGGCCCTGGCCGTAGCTGCCGTGGCAGCCTATGCAGCCGTTTTCCTGGTAAACCCGCGCGCCGGCGAGGAGGTTCGCCTCAGCCGCGGTCACGGGAGATTTGTCTTCCTCCGCGCTGCCGATCGAAGCCGCGAGCGCGTGATGCGCCACGTAGCGCTCCATCGGCAACGGACCGCCCTCGACCGACATTTGCAGGCCGCCGCGGGTGAGATAGAGAAAGGCCGCGCCCAGGA
>JBPCRH010000058.1:0-6828 GCA_050997075.1 Chthoniobacterales bacterium | reverse complement strand
GGGTGAACCCGGAGAACGGGCACAAGCTCGTCCTCACCCTCGCGGCGATCGCGGTCTTTCTCATCGCCCGGTATGTTCTGCGCGGGATCGCCCGGCTGCTCGTGCCGCGGACCAAGGCCTGGCTGGCTTTCTGGATCGGCCAGGCGGTGACCCTCGGCACGGCGCTGCTTCTGCTCCTCACGATTCTCTCGATTTGGTTCGACGATCCCACACGACTTGCGACCGCGGTCGGTCTCATCACCGCCGGCCTTGCGTTTGCGCTCCAAAAAGTCGTGACCGCTTTCGCCGGTGACATGGTGATCCTGCGCGGTAACACCTTCAGCGTCGGCGACCGCATCGTCATGGGCGGGGTGCGCGGCGACGTCATCGCGCTCGGTTTTCTCCAGACCACGATCATGGAAGTGGGCCAGCCGCCTTCGGTGCAATCCGCCGCGCCGGAAGTGTGGGTGCACAGCCGCCAATACACCGGCCGCGTCGTGACCGTTTCCAACGGCCAGATCTTCGACGAGCCGGTCCTGAATTACACCCGCGATTTCCCCTATCTCTGGGAGGAAATGATGATCCCGGTCTCCTACAACGACGATCGCGCAAAGGTCGAGTCGATCCTGCTCGACGTTGCGCGGCGGCATTCCGTCCAGGTCTCCGAAGTCGGGCACGAAGCGTTGCAGGCAATGCGCGAGCGTTACTTTGTGAAGGACGCGGAGTTCGAACCGAAGGTTTACTTCCGAATCACGGATAACTGGGCGGAGCTGACCTTGCGCTTCGTCGTCAACGAACGCGGCGTGCGTGACATAAAGAACGCGATGAGCCGCGAGATCATGGCCGCACTCGACGAGGCGAAAATTGGGATCGCTTCGAGCACTTACGACATCGTGGGGCTGCCACCGATCCGGGTGCTCTCCGAACGATCCGCCAACCCGGAGGGCTGAGCTCCTGCGAAGCCGCCGTCGGAGAGATGACGACAGTCGGCCCGCCGTGGCGGGCGTCGTCCGGGTCTGCTTCGGGGGCTGAGCTTCTGCAAAGCCGACGAGCGTGGACGCAAAGAAGGCCTTTTTAAACTGGTCATTCCGAGCGGAGCGCCGCGCAGCCGAGGAATCCCGTCGCGCGATCTTGAAGTTTCGCCGCCAAATCCCTTGCACTCCGCCCAGAGCCGCCCGATCCCCGATTTTTCAAATCCGGCCCAAGCCGAAACGCAGCAGTTGCAGAAGGAGCTCCCGTTACAAGCCCAAGGAGCGGCGGTTTGCAATCGCCGGCGCGATGACAAACCGACCTTCCCTAAAAAGCGAACGACCCGCGTCCTGACCCACCTTTCAGTAGCGTGATTCCCTGCATGGTTTCACTGTCACGGCGCAGGTTTCGCCTCTACCGGCAGCTCCACCGTCGCCACCGGCTGCGCGCTTTTCCACAAGATCAACCCCACCCCGAGGAGAACAAAGACCCCGCCTAACAATGCCCAGGGCGAGAGCGTTTCTCCGGCCACGAACCAGCCGATCGCGACCGCGAGCGGCGGCGTGATCAACGAAATCGTGAGCAGGTTCGTCACCGCCACGCGATTCAAAAGCCAGTAGAAAAGCAGGAACGCCACGACCGATCCTACCAGCGCCAGGTAAAGCAGGCAGCCGACCGCCAGCTTCGTCCAGTGAAAATGGAGCGGATTTCCCTCGAGCAAATACCCGAGCAGCAAGAGCGGGACGAGCGCGAACACCATCTGCCACGAAGCCATTACAGCCGCTGGGAATTTCCCGGGGCGCGCCTTGATCAGGACGTTCACATAGGCCACCGCGATCGCGCCGGTCACAATCGCGACGCCGCCCCAGAAGGCGAGGAACCCGTGGAAATCGAGGAGCTTGATGCAGATCAGCGCCACCCCCACGAGTGCGAGCAGGCCGCCGCTGAGCCGCTCCCAGCGCATCGGTTCCGAGGGCAACTTGAAGTGCGCGAAGAGCAGCCCAAAGGTCGGGATCGTCGCCTGCAAAATCGCCGCCAGCCCCGAGGAGATATGCTGCTCGCCCCAGAAGAGCAGCCCGTAATTCACGCCGAAATTAATTACCCCCGTGAAAGCGAGAAAGCCGTAATCCGCCAGCCGGCGGGGCAGGGGATATCGCCCGATGCAGATCGCGAGCAGCACCGCGGCCGCGATCACGAACCGGATCCCGCAAAACGAAATCGGCGGCAGATCGCGCAGGCCGACTTTGATCACCAGCCAGGTCGAGCTCCAGATCAGGCAAAGCGTTACCCATGCGATGACGATCCATTTGCGTTCCCTTGGCGACGCTCCTGTTTCTTGCACGGCCGTCATCCGATCTCCTCGTCGAGGGGTCCGTGGGAGAAGAGAGACAGGATTCACAGGATGAGAAGGCCGGGGCGTTCGGGGCGTCACCTTCCTCCATCCTGTAAATCCTGTAAATCCTGTCTTCCCTCATACCCAAGGAAATCGGGTCAGAGCGGCCGTGATCCTTTAGTTACCGCCCGAGCCCGGAAGCGAAGGGCTCGAAGACCGGCCATTCGGGCCGAGGCCGCTCGGCACCGTTTCGACTTGGGAAACGGCGCCGCCGCCTGTCGTGCTTACTCCCGGACCGGTGGGCGTGGAGGTCGTGACCTTGCCATCCGAACCGGCGCAGGCGCTGAAAAGAAGTCCGACACCCAGAGTAAGGAGAGAGAGCAATCGCATAAGACGGTTACTTACCCGCTGGGAGAATGAAAGCGAAGACCTTGTCATCGCCCGCAAGATAAATCCGCCCGCGCGCCACGACACTCGTGCTGACGGTGGAAACCCAGTCTTTTTCCGCCGTCCGTGACGCCCGTCGAAAATGACTGCCGCCAGAGCATTCGACCAATCGCGTGGCCGCAAACCGAAATCCTTTTCACTTTGGCTAAACCAACCTACGCTGGCGGCCAGAATGCTACGCGCACTCACCGGCATTTGTGTCCGCTACGCGGAACGTTACATCCCGGATCCCTATCTCTACGCCTTACTCCTGACCTTTATCTCGGTCCTCGGCGCCTGGTTGCTCACCGCGGCGCCGCCGGAGAAGATCGTCACCGCCTGGTATGACGGTATCTGGGCCATTCTCGCTTTTGCGATGCAGATGGCGCTCATCCTCGCGACCGGCGTAGCTCTCGCCGAAGCACCTCTGGTCAAACGCCTGCTCCAATGGATCGCTTCCTTTCCGAAACAGCAGGCAGGCGCTGCGGTCACCGTCTTTCTCGTCGCAGCGGTCGGCTCGTGGTTGAACTGGGGCTTCGGCCTCGTCGTCGGCGCGCTCCTCGCACGGGAAGTAGCGAAGCGCGTCCGCGAGACCGACTTCAGCCTGCTCGTCGCCGCGGCCTACATGGGTTTCATGATCTGGGCCTCCGGCCTCTCCAGTTCGATCGCACTCGCCTCGGCGACGCCCGGGAGTGCGCTCAATATCATCGAAAAAGAAACCGGCAAAATCGCCGGGTTGGACCAGACCATCTTCGCCGCCTATAACCTCATCCCGACGATTTTCCTATTGCTACTCATACCGCTTCTGCTGGTTTTGATCGCGCCCCCGCCCGCGGGGCAGAAACGCGTCGATCCCGCGAAGCTGACTCTTGGCGAGGAAATCGAAGAGTCGTTGCCTAACGAAAAGACTTTCGCCAGCCGGATGGAGAACGCTTGGATCATCACGGCGCTGCTCGTCGCGCTCGCGCTCTTCTACGAATGGACCGTCGTCCGCCGGCGCGGCTTCAGCCTCGATATCAACGGCATGATTTTCTTCGCGCTTACGCTCGGGCTCATCTTTCACGGACGGCCCATTCGTTATGCCCGTGCTTTCAACACTGCTGCGAAGACCGTCGGGCCGATCCTGCTCCAATTTCCGCTTTACGGCGGCATCATGGGAATCATGACTGGCACCGGCCTCGCCGCCGTCGTCGCGCAATGGTTCGTCTCTTTCTCGACGCACCAAACCTTGCCGTTCTGGACTTTTATTTCTTCAAACCTGATCACGCTTTTTGTGCCCTCGGGCGGCGGGCACTGGGCGGTCCAGGGACCTTTCATGGTCCCCGCGGCAGTAAAACTTGGCGTCGACCCGGCGATCACCGCGATGGCGACGGCGATGGGGGAGCAGACGGCCAACATGATCCAGCCTTTCTGGGCGCTCCCGGTCCTCGCCATCGCGGGTCTCGGGATCAAGGACATCATGGGCTACTGCATGATGGCTTTGGTCGTGGGCGTGGCGCTCTACGGAGGCTCGCTTCTCATTTTCGCTTGATACCTCGCGGGTGGGAGTGGCACCTAAACGAAAAAGGGAACGGCTCGCGCCGTTCCCCTTCGCATTTTTCTAATCGAGTGACTTACTTCAGCGAGACGTCGTCGACGCGGAAGGTGGTCGTGACCGAGCTATCCGTTTTCGTCCGGAACTGCAACCGGACCGTCTGGCCTTTGTAGGCCGAGAGGCTGAACGACTTCAATGAATAACTCCCCGCGGTGGTCTTATTTTTGTTGCTGTAGGTCGCCACGGTCGAGAGCAAGGTGCCGGAGGTGTTCCGGACTTCGACATACAGGTAGTCGTAGGCTTTCCTCGTGCTCTCACTCGAGCTGCAGTTAAACCAGAAGGTCAACGAACCAGTCGCCGTGGACGGGATGGTGACGGTCTGATAAATCTGACCGGCCACGCTGTTATCAACACCGAAATACATATAACCGGTGCCCCCGTGCGAGTAGTTTCCGTTGCTGGTGTAGAACGTCCCCGTCCCGGACGAAACCCATGGGCTGAGGCTGGCCTCGAGGGCGCCGTTAACGATTAGCTCACCGCCAGGCGTCGGAGTTGGCGTAGCTGTCGGCGTCGGGGTGGGCGTGGCCGTCGGTGTCGGAGTGATCGTTGGCGTCGGCGTAGCCGTCGGCGTTGGGGTAGGAGTCGGCGTCGGAGTGGGATTACCCGTAGCCAGCTTGAAGCTCCCGATGCGGGTCCGCCAGTTATAGGCCGACGTCGTCGAGTAATACTCACTTGTGAACCAGAAGGTGGTGTCGTCCACCGGGTCGACCGTCAACGAGGCATAGTCACCCCAGCGATTGCCGCTCCCGCTCTGACTGCCCGTGCCGTCAAAGAGGTGCGCTTCACCTTGGCTCAAGGTATTGAGCGGATCGGTCACCAGCCGACCGGCGTAGCGCAGTTGCGGGTTGATGCTGGAACTTGAGGCACTAAAACCGATCGCCAGGTTTCCTTGACCATCCATCGCCGCGCTGCCCAGCCAACGCCAGGTGGTGTCAGGCTGATAGGTGCTCTGCTGATAAACCGTCACCGGCCCGGAGGTCACATTGCGCAGCTCAAACCAGCGTACGCCGGCGACCCCGCCGGAGCTGACACTGTAGGTTCCGACAACCGATTCGTGGTCACCAAAATTCCGATAGGCGAGGCGGAAGAGGAGGCGATCGCCGATCCCATCGAGATTATTGGCACTGGTAACACCCTTCTGCGGCACACAAGCGCGCGAGCTCGGGCAAAGCGCAGTGAAACCCGCGGCCGGCGGGTTCGCGAAGGTCGAAAAGGTCGAGTTCGACGGAGTCGTGAAGTCCACGTGGAAGTGATAGGTCGTGTAATTCGGATTCGAGGCCTGGCCCGGAAAGCCGACGAATGTATTCGGCGCACCCGCGGGCGGCAGTGTCGATCCATCCAAGTCGGCCGGCAGGAAGCCGTCGACCGTCCCACCTAATGGCCCCGACGGGCTGACGAAGGTCGCGGGCGCGCCCGTCAGCATCTTCGCGCGATCAAACGCAAACGCCTGCGGCCCGAGATAGGAGGTGCCAGCGGCGTTGAAGATGTTCATGCTCATGTAATAGCCGTCGGGCCACACGCTGATGTGAGGATAGTCGAAGAAGTTTGTCCCCAAGTGAAACCCGTAGCGGTAATAGCTCCCGGTCGCGTCCGACGTGGTCGAGATGGCCACGCATTCATCCGTGACCGCACTACCCGAGCCGGCAAACTGACTGATCAACCAGCGATTCGCGAGATGATCGTAAAGCATGACCGGGTCACCTTTGCCACCCGTCCCGCAGACACCGCCAAAGCCGCTCCAGACCGAGGAGATGCTATTCGGCCCAAGGACGGAGTTACCCGTTGCCTTGTCAAAGACCTGGTAACCTTCGTTGACGATTTGGACATACTGCGTCGCACCGACCGCACCATTGGTATCGGGGGGAGCGCAGTTACAACCCACGCCGGGATAGCCCACGCCATCGAAGCTGCGGATCGGGAGCGGGACATTCGGCGAGACAAAGCCCAGTGGCGAGACATGCCAGCCTTGCACGATGGGATCAGAAGTATTGTGGTGACGGTAAGGAATCTGAGGATTCTCGTTGGCCTCCCGTTCGGCGCCTCGGCGGACGTCGACGTCGCTCCAAGCCGGGAGGGTGCGCATGGGTGGCGAGACGTCGTTGTGATACGACGCCCCGACCCGGATGCTGCGGTTCGCCTGCCCTGCGGCCTGGGCCACCGCGGAGGTTCCTAAGAGTGCGTTACCGCTCAACAGTCCGAGGACAAGACTGGCTGAGCACAAAAAAAGCGCGAGAACGCGCCGAGCAGAGAAAGCAGACCGACTAACGACTGACTTTTTCATATTGGTTTAACTAACTGACCGCCGAGGCTACTTCGGTCGAAAAAGATAGCTAAACCTTTATCATAATAATTTCGTAAGATTGCATACAATTACAAAATGGGAGATTTAGCCCACGGCGGGGCGCTGCGCGCCGGTTCTCCTTCACAGGTAAAACCCGAGATTCAAGAGAAGATTTCATCCTCTTGGCACACCACAGAATCCAGGTTCCGCCCTCGACCGAATCAGCGCTCTCCTAATCGGACGGCG
>JBPCRH010000433.1:0-2981 GCA_050997075.1 Chthoniobacterales bacterium | reverse complement strand
GGATGACCGTGTTGTTGCGACGGCCCTCGTTGGCTGTAGATGCGGCAGCGCCAGCGCAATCGTCAGCGCCGCCGGAGCGGCACTACCAATTGCCCGCCCGGGTAGGCGAGGATGACCTGGCCGTCGTCGATCGCCTGCACGGTCACCTGGAGACTTTGCGAACCCACCGCGAGCGAAAACTGGCCGCCTTCCTGGACGACTTTGCCGTTCAGGATCGCGAAACGTTCGCCGCCGCCGGTCGTGATCGAGGTCAGCGCGAAAGCGGAGGGCGAAAGCAGCGGGGTCACCTGGACCGAGGTCGGATCTTTCGGATTCGGTTTCGCCCAGCCGATCGGCCAGAAAGGATTGCGCGTGGTGTCGCCGGTGAAGGAGGACAGGTGCTTCAGCGTGATCGCCGGCGGCGGCACGGTCGCGGCTTCCTCCGGCGAGTTCTCGGCGGCGGAGACGGCGCTGACGCCGGCAGTCGTTAGGCAAAGAGCGAAAAGTAGGCGTTTCATTTGGCGTAGAAGACGGTCTGGACGGTGAGGCTGGTCTGCTGGAATTGCGGATCCTCCGGCACCGCGTGGATCGAAAGTCTCTGGACGGCGAGGAGCGGCTCGGTGTTTTCGAGCTCGGCGATGGCTTTGCCGAAGGCATCGAAACCGGCGGCGGGCAGATCGATCCCCCAGGTGTCCTTGATCCAATCAGACAGCTCCGGCTCCTTGAAGTTGCCGCTGCCGTCGAGTTTCACGCCGGCTTTATCAACCCCGTGGCTTTCGAAAAAGTTGCGCATCTTCGGCGGGAACCAGGCAATCGGCGCGCCGGGACGCGTTGTTGCCTTGAGCGCTTCGTAGCGGCTCGTCGCTTCCTGGGCCTGGGCCTCGAGATTGGCGGTTTTCTTCATCTCCGTCTTCGAGGAGGCGGTCTTGGCCTGAGTCCCGGCGATGGACGCGGTCATGGTCTCGCGGCTCTTGTTCAACGGCCCGAGGAAGAATGTGAAGTAGCAATAGATCAGCCCGATGAAGCCGATTGTGCTGAGAATGATTTTCTGGATCTGATCCTTGTTCAGTTTTTTAGGCATTACTTGCTGGCCTCCGAAGTGGACGCGGCACCGGTCGGCTGGACCGGGGCCGGCGCGGCGGGATTGAAGCTGACACTGACGACGAAACGGGCGGTGGCGGTCGGCGCCCCGGCGAGATTCACGACCGTGTCGAGATCCTCGAGGTTGCGGAATTCCACTTTCACCTCGCTGTATTTCTCGCCGAGCTGCTCGATCAGGAGCTGGCGGAATTCTTCGGCGGCGGCGCGGGGTTCACTCGCGGCGCTGATCCCTTCGAGGACGGCGGAAACCGAGGTGCCGTTTTCCGCGACGGAGCCGTCGAGACTGACCAACTGGATATTCGGCGAGACGCAGCCCGCGAGCCTGGCGAGGAAAGGCGCCCAGTAGAATCGGCTGTCGATCAGGCCATCGAGCACCTTGGTGCTGTTGATGATCTTGTGTAGTTCATCGGCGCGTTGCTGTGCGGCCGTGACTTTCGGTTCCACCTTCGTCCATTCGGCCTCGACCGCGTTGAGCTGGCTCTTGATCTGGATCGTCTGGTAGGCGTTCCAACCGTAGTAGAGGAAAAGGACGACGCCGAAGGCGACGAGCGCGTAAATGCCGAGCTTCAGCGGATCGCGCTGACGCTGGCGGAGTTCGGTAATTTCTTCGTGGAGGAGATTAAGTTGCAGGGCCATGGGAGCAGGTGGCTTTCGTTGGTCGTTAGTCGTTAGGCATCAGGCCGCGCGGAGAAAAGAGATGGCCGCGCCGCAGGCGACGTTGAGCGAGACAAATTCATTCGCGAGCGCCTGGCGCTTCGCCGGCGGGAGCGCGACCTCGCAGGTCTCGAGCGGATCCCAGATCTCGCAGGGCAACCCGAGCTCATCGCTCAGGATTTGCAGAATCATTTCCGTTTTCGCCATGCCGCCGGAAACAAAAATCCGGTGGATGCTTTCCTCGCTCTGGCCTTCGAAAAATCCGATCGAGTTCCGCACTTCGGTGGCGAGGCGGAGGAGGGAATTGCGGCAGCTGTCGAGCATCCCAGCGTCGCCCTGCTGGATGAGGACGCGGGCGGCTTCGCTCTCGAGGCCGTTGGCGGTGAGGTCTTCGCCGAATTGTTTGCCGCCGTAGTCGATGCTCCGGATGAGGACGAGTTCGGATTGGTTGCCGATGAGGACGGTGCTTTGCTCGTGCCCCATATCGAGGAGGAGGAAAGCTTCCCGCGCAAAAACCTCGGGGTAAGCGAGCTCAAAAGCGTTGTAGGAACAAACCGGCGCGAGCTGCAAAATCCCGATCTGCCGTTTCGTCTTCGCCATCGCGTCGGAAATTTGTTTTACCGCCGGGCGCAGCATGCCCCCGACGAGGTAACGCGTTTTCCCCGAGGGAACCGCGGCTTCGGCCGGCGCGCCATCCGGGGTGACCGGGACGAGCGTGACCGCGGAAACCGGCGCGCAATCGAGCACAAAATCTCTCGTGTCCTGGTTGAGGACCGCGAGGCCATTCAATTTCAAGGCGCTGCGGAGGAGCTCGATCGGCGTGGTCGGCTGCTCGATGATGCGGAGGAGCGCGTCGGGATCGGAGGCGGCAATCGCGCAAGACTTGGCGTTTCCGCCCATTTCCTTGAGGAGAAGTTTTACTTCCTGGGCGAGACTATCGGCGGTGGCAGGGCCCACGGGCACCGGCCGCGAAGCGTAGTTGGTAAGGACGTAGCGCTGATCTCCTTTGCGCTGCAGCATGACGCTCTTGAAGGCGTGCTTGCCGAGATCAATGCCGATAACGGAGTTTGCGGACTTGGCCATGGTTACGCCCTGCTAAAGCGAAAACCGTGCCGCGCTGCTTTTGGAATTTCCCAAGTGACGCGGAGGGATGCCCGCGCCGGGAATCCCGACCTGCACCTACACTTTAACTTACACTTACACTCGCCGCTCCCCTTGTCCGCAGGCGGCAACGTGCTGAGCAAGAG
>JBPCRH010000427.1:0-4107 GCA_050997075.1 Chthoniobacterales bacterium | reverse complement strand
CGAAGATCGAAAAGGGCGACGTCATCCAAAAATTCGACGGGCGCGAAGTGCACAACATTGCGGAATTGCGCCGGCTCGTGTCGCAGGTGGAGCTCGACAAAAAGGTGGAGGTGCAGGTCGCGCGCGACGGCAAGCCGGTCACCGTCGAGGCGAAGATCAAGGAGCAACCGGCGAATTATCAACTTGCACGCGCATTGCCGCCGGATGGAAACGGACGTCAGGTGCCGCCGATTTCGCCTAACGAGCCGGATACCGATCAACCAGATCAGCCCGACCAGTCGGCTCAGCCGAATGGAAACGGGGGCGTGCTCGATTCAGTGGAAGTGCGGGAGTTGACCCCGGAATTCGCGCAGCAGCTAGGAGTGCCGCGTGGGGTGCGCGGAGTGGCGATCTCGCAGGTGGGTGCGGCATTGGCGGGTGGACAATTGCGGGCCGGGGACGTGATTGAGGCGATCAACCAGGAGCCGATAACTTCCGTGCAGGATTACGAGCAGGCGCTGCAGTCGCTCGATCCGAGCCAACCGCAGGTACTCTCGGTTTGCCGGCAACGCAGCCGTTCCTTCGTGGTCGTTAAGCCGCGCTGATCCAACTGCTAAAGGAGCGCGCAAAAACGCGCATCCCGCGGCTCAGTTTCGAATTGGTGAATAAGCTTTGGGCTCTTTGGGTCCAACTCTGCACATCAACAAAAATCATGAAACGAATCTTACTCGCACTCACATTGGTCGGTCTCCTGCTGCCGCTGGCTCCCCGCGCGCAGGCGGAGACTGAGGTCTCATTAAACTTCTTCTACGATAATCTCTCGGACCAGGGCAGCTGGCTCGAGGTCGAGGACTATGGCTACGTCTTTCAGCCTAACGTTGCCGTGAGCGGCTCCGATTGGCGTCCCTACGCCGATGGTTACTGGGCTTACACCGATGCCGGGTGGACGTGGGTCTCCTACGAAGACTTCGGGTGGGCTACGTATCACTACGGACGCTGGGCCGACCTCGATAGTTACGGCTGGGTCTGGGTGCCGGGTTACGAGTGGGGCCCGGCCTGGGTCTCGTGGCGCACCGGCGGCGACTATGTCGGCTGGGCACCTCTGCCGCCGCAAGGGCGCAACGTCGTTTATGAAGGCCGTGCCATTACCGGCAACGTCGATATTAGCTTCGGCATCGGGCCCCTCTATTACAACTTTGTCGACATCCGCTACATCGGTGAACCCGTCTTGCGTGGCCGGCTTCTCCCCGCCAGCCGCAACGTCACGATCATCAACTCCACGGTGAACGTCACGAACATCACCTACAACAACAAGACGGTGATCAACAACGGACCCGACCTGAACCGGATGAATCAATTCTCCACGCGTCCGGTCCAGCGTTTGACCTTGCAGCGCGAAACCACCGTGAGCGGCGAACTCGCCGGGCGTCGCGGTAATCTGAATCGCGTCAACGGTAACTCCCTCGTCGTGGCAGCTCCGGCCATTCAGAAGTCCCAAAAGCAGATCGCGCCGAAGCAGGTGAAACAAAAGATCGGGAAAGTCGAACTGAACAAGGGCTGGAAGGGCGTCGAAAACCGCCAGCAAGTTGAGCAGGAAATGAAGAAGGAGAACGCCCAGAATGTGCCGCCTCCGACTTTCCAGCCGAAGCAGGGTGGCAAGGCGGAAGCCGCCGCGGGCGCCCAGCCTAACGACGCCGCCGCCGCCGCCGCGAAACAGGCTCCGGCCGCAGGGAACGACCGCGAGGCCGCGAAGGCCGCGCGCCAGGAGAAGCGTCAGAATCGCCGGCAGAACGCCGCGCAACCGAACGCGAACGACAATGCCGGGCAGGCGGCCGAGCCGAACGATCAACAGCCAAACGCGCGCGAACAGAACCGACAGCAGGCCGAACAGCGCCGTGCCGGGCGTGCTCCACGGGCGGAGAACGCCGAAGCCCAGCCGGGCCAGGAAGCGCCGCAGCAGGATCAATCTGCCGAACGCAATCGCCGGACAGCCGAGCGCGAAGCGCAGCAGGACCAATCCAACCAGCAATCAGAGCCGAAGGCTCGGATGAAGGAAGAACGCCAGCGCGACAACGCGCCGCAAGCGGAAGCGGCTCAACCCGACCGTGCGCAGCGCGCCGACCGCGCGCAGCAGCAGGAAGCGCAGCGCGCCGAGCCCAGCCAACGCGCCGAGACGGCGCCGGACGCGCAGCGGCCAAACCGTGCGGAGCGCGCTCAGGAAGCGCAGCCTGTGCAGCAACCCGAGCGTGCCCAGCGCCGCCCGGAAGCGCAACGGCCTGATCCCGCACAGCGTCCTGAGGGTGCCAAACGTCCCGATCGCGCGCAACGCCCCGAGCGTGCGCAGCCCGCGCAGCCGGGTGAGCAAAACCCGAATCAGGAACGCAAGGGCAAAAAGAAAAAGCCCGCCGACGAGCCCCCGCCTCAGGGGTAACAAGAAAACGCACCGAGATTCACGGCCCTGGGAGAAATCCCAAGGCCGTTTTCGTTTAGAGCAGCTCGGCGATCTGGACGGCGTTCAAGGCCGCGCCCTTCAACAACTGGTCGCCCGCGACCCAAAGCGCGAGACCATTCTCCAGCGCGCAATCCAGACGAACTCGACCGACCTGGCAATTGTCTTTCCCCGCGGCGGCTAGCGGCATCGGGTAGCGATTGGCACCCGGGTCGTCCACCAGGTCGAGTCCGGGCGCTTGCGCCAGGACCGTCCGCGCCGCTTCAACCGAAACCGGCCGGTCGAATTCCGCGCTGATCGCGACGGAATGGGCGCGGTAAACCGGGACGCGCACGCAGGTAACGGAAGCGCGGAATTCCGGCAGATGCATCATCTTGCGGCCCTCATACTGCATCTTCATTTCTTCCTTGGTGTAGCCATCGGCGAGGAAGGAATCGACGTGCGGCAGGACGTTGAACGCGATCGGATGCGGGTAAACCTCGGGGGCTGACGTGCCGCCCTGGACATTCGCTTCTACCTGTCGTTTCAGCTCTTCGATGGCGCGCGCGCCGCTCCCCGAGACTGCCTGGTAACTCGAAGCGAAGACGCGCCGCAAACCGAAAGCCTGGTGCAGCGGATAAAGCGCCATCAACGCGACAGCCGTCGTGCAGTTCGGATTCGCGATCAGCCCGTGATGCTGGCGCACATCCTCGGCGTTGACCTCCGGGATGATGAGCGGGACCTCGTCATCCATCCGAAAGGCCGACGAGTTATCGATCACGACCGCGCCTGCCCGTTGCGCGCGCGGAGCGAACTCTTTCGCGCGCCCGGAGCCGGCGCTAAAGAAGACGAGGTCGCTCCCCGCGAAAGAGTCGGCCGAGAGCGCTTCCACGGGCATTTTCTCCCCGCGGAATTCCAGTTCCTTGCCGACCGAGCGAGGCGAAGCGAGCAGGCGCAGGCCAGCTACGGGAAAATTGCGCCGCTCCATCACCCGGAGCAGCTCAATCCCCACCGCGCCGGTCGCACCGACGATCGCCACGTGATAGTCTTTCGGCATCGCGAGCGCAGTTTATCGCCCGCCCTTGGGGATGCAAATGTCCGAACCGATCATTCGAATTTCTGTCCGTGACCAGCGCCTTGAGCTCGTTGCGGGCTACAATGTCCTCGCCAGCTACCCGGTCTCGACTTCGCGTTTCGGTCTCGGGACCGAGGAGGGCAGCATGAAAACGCCGCTCGGGAGATTCAAGATCGGCGAGAAGATCGGCGCGGACGCCCCGGCGGGCACCATTTTCCGCAGCCGGATTCCGCTCGCGCCGGAAGACGCGCCGCCTCCGACCGACGATCTCGTCCTCTCTCGCATCCTCTGGCTCGACGGCCTCGAGGAGGACAATGCTAACACCCGCGATCGCTTCATTTACATCCACGGCACCAATCACGAAGAGGAGATTGGACACCCCGCCAGCCATGGCTGTATCCGGATGAAAAACGAGGACTTGATTGCACTCTTCGACCAGGTGCCAGTGGGGGCCGAAGTCGTAATTGTGACCTAGTGAAAAAACCCCGAGAAATTCGTTGCGCGCACTAGGTTCCCCGCCTAAACAGTCGACAGCAACCTGCTAAGGAAGGAGGCGAAGTTATAGTGAAATTAGTCAAAATGATCATGATCGTGGCCGTTGCGGCCGGCGTGTTGAGCCTGGGTG
>JBPCRH010000257.1:0-4687 GCA_050997075.1 Chthoniobacterales bacterium | reverse complement strand
ACTTCCCGGGACGCGGGAGCTTCATTGGAAGCCCAACCCACTAGGAAAGTTCGCCACGGCAAACTACCGCCCCCACCCCACGGGACGTGGACGCCACCCGGAACTCGCCTTCCGCGCCTGGGGATAGTTGAGGGTTTCGCAGCGCTGCGCGATGAGAGCTTGACTCGGATGGAAACCACGAACGCGATTCTCCTGCGCAAACGCAAGCTGAGCGAGACCAGCCTGATCATCTCCTGGTGCACGGAGTCGTTAGGCTGCCTCGAGACGGTGGCGCGCGGGGCGCGGCGGCCGAAGAGCGTTTTTGCCGGGAAACTGGATCTCTTTTTTGAGGCGGAGATTCAGATTAAGCGGAGCCGGAAATCGAACCTGCATACGCTGACCGAGGCGGTCGTGCGCAATCCCTTCGGGGGGATTCGGGAGAGCTATCCGCGGACGCAGACCGCTTCCTGTTTTGTCGAATGGATCGAGCTTACGACTGAGCCCGAACATCCCGTCCCCGAGCTTTTCCATCTCCTGCAACGCGCTTTCGGTTTTCTCGATAAACAGGAGGCAACCCCGCGCGCGCTGAAACATTTCGAGGCGGAGCTGGCGCGTTTCGCCGGGGTGCATGATGCGGCGATCCTGCGGAGCGATCCGGCGGCGGCGCTGGCCGCGCTCTTCGGGCGGATGCCGCGTGGGCGCACCGCGCTCCTGAAGGCGTTGGTCTAACGACGGGATTTTTTCTTCCGCGGCGGCGGGGTGGGGGCTGGCTTCGGGCCGAAGAATTTCTTGAGAGTGTTCCCGATTTTATCGAGACCGCTCGGGGTGGGAGTTGGTTTCGCTTTGTGTCGCGAGCTTCGGCCGGTCGTGCTCCGGAATTGGAAAGCGAGGTTCGCCGGACTCTCGGCCCTGATCGCAACGGCCGCGCTGCGCTTCGGAAAATCGTCGAGCTGCGCGGTCAGGGTTTGTTTCCCTAACGGGAGCTCAATCGTCAGGGGAGCGTGCCCCAGGGAGCGCGCGCCGAGGAAAATCTCCGCGCCATCTGGCTTGCTCGTGATCGTGGCGCTGCCATGCGGATAGGTGTGATCGACCGGCAGCGTTCCGCCGGGAGGCAGGGAAATTCCCGATTTTTCCTCCGGCCAACCATCCTGTTGGAAGACAACGGTGTAATCTCCGGGTGGCAGGTCGGTCACCGAATCGGGCGCAGTGCCTTCGCGAAGCGGCGCGGTCTCCGAGGGCGCGCCGGCTGTGTAAAGGGCGAAGTGCGCGCCGGGCGGGGTGGTCGTCAGGCGGAGTGTCCCGGGAGCTGCCGCCGGAGCAACCGGAACCGGCGCGGCAGCGGCGCGGTGGGGCGCGACCGGCTGGCTTGGCACACTGTGCGCTGGCGGCGCGACCGCAACCGGCGGCGAAATTTCCATGGCATAACCATGGCCGACGACCGGCGCGGCCTTGGCTGCCGCAGGTGTGGCAGCGGGACGCAGGGTGGTGTGTTGCAAAACAAGAATCGCGAGGAGCAGGCAAAGAATTCCGCCGCCAAATGCTGCCAGGTGAGAACGTAAATCAACCGTTTTGCGTGACGGGCGCTCCGCATTTTCGAGGTCGATCGTTCCGCCGAGGCGCAAACGGCGCGCCACTTCCGCGGCGCTGCGCGGACGCGCTTCGGGATTTTTCGCGAGGCAGGCGGCGACGGTCTCTTCCCAATGTTTCGGAATCGGTTCGCCGTTGATCTCGAGCTTGCTTCGGCGCAGGGCCATCGTCGGCGGAGTCACCTCGCGCACTTGCAGGGCAAGGTCGCCGCCATAGAACGGCGGCTTGCCCGCAAGCAACTCGAAGAGGAGCGCGCCGAGCGCATAAATGTCGTCTGCCGGCGCGGGATCTTCGCCGAGCATCTGTTGCGGGCTCATGTAATTCAGCGTCCCGCTCGAGCTGCGCATGCTCACGCCATTCATCGAATCGCGCAGGCTGCAGGCGATGCCGAAATCGGTCACCTTCAATTCCGAGCGGCTGTTCACCATCAGGTTAGCCGGTTTCAGGTCGCGATGAATCACCCGCACAGACTCGTGCGCGTAGGTCAGCGCCTGGCAGAGCGAGGTCGTCCAGGGCACAATCTCGCTTGCCTCGAAACATTTCGCCGGTCGCTGCACCCGGAGATAGGAAAGGGTTGCGCCGTCGACGTATTCCATCGAGATCGCAGCGGTCCGCTCGTCCTCTACGAAATCGAAAATCCGCACGATATTTGGGTGCGTCAGCAAAAGACTTTTTCTCGTTTCGCGTTTCAGGTCCTCCTGCGCGGCGGGGTCGAAACAGACCGCATCGCTCACGAGTTTGAGGGCGACGAGGCGCTCGAGCCGCTCATCGCGGGCGAGCCAGACAATGCCCATCCCGCCGCGGCCGAGAACTTTCTGCAAAGTGAAGCGGCCAAAAAGTTGCGTGCCGCCGACGACTCCGCGCGTGGTCGGGGCGGTATCGGCGTCGCCTTCTTCGTTTAACTGCTGAAACATCGGGAGAGGAAAAAGCACAGCTTGTGCCCCGAGCCCGAGTCTTTGGCATGTTAGCAGCTTCCTCCGTCGTGAATGGCAGAAGAGGCACTGG
The DNA here is from genome assembly GCA_050997075.1 of Chthoniobacterales bacterium. Classification (GTDB taxonomy): domain Bacteria; phylum Verrucomicrobiota; class Verrucomicrobiia; order Chthoniobacterales; family UBA10450; genus Palsa-1392. The sequence continues at coordinate 2,116 of JBPCRH010000257.1, read as the reverse complement.
CCGGATGGCTTGATTTGGGCGGGGAGCCCCTACCCCTGGTCGGGAAGACGTTTTCGTTAGGCCGGGCGAAGGATAACAACGTCGTCTTTACTTCCGCCAAAGTGTCGCGCCGGCACGCGCTCGTACATGCGCAGGGCAATTCCGAATTTTCCCTGGTCGACCTCGGGAGCAGCAACGGCACCCACCTGAACGGGCGTCGCGTCATCCAGCCGGTCACGCTCAGCCATGGCGACGTGATCCAGATCGGCGAGCAGAGTCTCGTCTTTCGTCTCGAAACTTCTCCTTCCTTGGAAGACGAATTCTTTTCGACGGCGGCCCCGCTGACCGAGCGGGAGGCGGCCGAACTGACCTGCTGGTTTTTGCTCGTCGACATCAAGAGTTTTGTGCAACTGACAAGCCAACTTACGACCGAGGAACTGGCCCGCATGGTCGGCGCCTGGTTGGCGGAATGCCAGAGCCTGATCGCGAGCGAAGGCGGAACCTTGAGCAAGTTTTTAGGGGACGGATTCCTCGTTTATTGGGACGCGCGCTTTGCCGATTCCACGCGGGTTGTCGCCGCGCTCGAGAAATTGCGCGCGCTCCAGGCCCGCCGGCAGCCGCCCTTTCGGTGGGCGCTGCATTACGGCACGGCGGCCTTCGGCTTTGCGAACGCCCCGGGCGAAGTCAGTGCTTTAGGGCAGGATCTGAATTACCTTTTCCGGCTCGAACGCCTCGCCGCGACCCATGATTTTCCCGGGGTGCTCAGCGCGAAAGTCCAGGCGCAGATCGGGGCCCGGCTCGGAACGCGCTCGTTAGGCTCGTTTCCGATCAAAGGGCTGGAAGGCGAGCATCCGCTCTTCGGTTGCTGAGTCGACCTCTCTTCGACGTTGCTCAACTCGCTCGCCGCACCTACGGTCGCGGGCGCATGAAAAAGCTTCTCCTTCTCCTCACGGTCGTCTCCTTCACTGGCGGCGTCCTCACCGCTCGCGCGGAAGACACTTACAAGCTCGATCCGGTGCATTCATCGATCAGCTTCAAGGTGCGCCACTTCTTCAGCTACGTGACCGGCGACTTCACGAAGTTCTCCGGCACGATTCAGGTCGATCCGGGTCACCCGGAGAAGTCGACCGTGACCGCGACGATCGAGGCGAGCAGCATCAACACAAGAAACGAGAAGCGCGACGGCGACTTGAAGAGTGACGATTTTTTCAACGTCGCGAAATACCCGAAGATCACCTTCAAGAGCAAGAGCGTGAAGCAAACCGGGCCCGACACCGGCGACATCGTGGGCGACCTGACGATGCACGGCGTGACCAAGGAAATCACGCTGCACGGCAAGTTCCTCGGGAAAGGGAAGGGGATGGGCGGCGCGGAAATCAGCGGCTGGCAGATTACCCTGGCCGAGCCGATCAAGCGCAGCGACTACGGTCTCACTTGGAGTAGAACCGTCGAAGGCACTGCCGTCGTCGGGCAGGACGTCGAGGTCACGATCGACGTCGAAGCGGACAAGGCGCCCTAACGATCATTTGTGCTCGGCGACCCAGACGCCTTCCCATTCTTCGGGCGGCGGTTTTTGGAGGAAAATCTCGCAGCGCTCGAGGTAGATTGACGGCAGGACGTCGTCGGGTTGGAGCACCTGGCAGCGCTGGAAATGCCGTTGCGCCTCGGAAAAATTGCGCGCGCGGTACGCTTTGCAGGCTTCTTCGTGGAGCCCGAGACACTCCTGGATCTGGCCATCAATCGTCGCGCTCATCGGTCCGATGACGCCGTAGAGTTCGAGAGCCTTCTTTTTTCCTTTCACCGCCACGAAGTCGACGAACTGGAGCAGGTAATCGTCGCGCACCAATTCCGCGGCTCCTTCGCCCATGAGCAGATTGCGGCCGTAATCTTTCGTTAGGCCCTCGAGCCGCGCGGTCACGTTGACGGTGTCGCCAATCACGGTCAGCTCCTTCTTTTGCGCGGAACCGATGTTCCCGAAAACGACTTCGCCGTAGTTCAGCCCGCAACCCATCGCGAAAGTCTGCAGGCCCCGCTTCGTCCAATCGGCATTGAGCTTGCGCAGGCTCACCTGCATTTGCAGCGCGGCCTTGAGCGCGTTCTTTGCGTCCTCGGCGGAGTTGACGCTGCTCAGGCTCCC
>JBPCRH010000180.1:0-3108 GCA_050997075.1 Chthoniobacterales bacterium | reverse complement strand
GCACAGCGCAGCGAAGTCGAAGGAGCCCCGCCGGTAAACCGAGAAGATCGTGATGACTTCGTTAGGCAAGCTTCCTGGTCGCGTCCGATGACTCACGCGTAGGAAGTTACAACTTCGTATGAGTGCTCGTCGCGCGACGGCGACGACGGCCTTACAGTTTGGTACATGAAAAACCCCTGTTACTCCTGACGCTGGCTTTGCGGGCGCGCCGAGCCGCGTGTTAGCGTGATTTCACGAATAAGAGTTTCATTTGGCTATCTTGATCGCTTCCTAGGGAGGTTCGACGTAAGGGCTGGCGCGCCGGTCGCGGTGATAGCAGTTTCCATCGGCTACTTCCGCATCCGATGCAGCCCGGCTCCCCGAGAGTTGTGAAGCTCGTGAGGAGTATCGGCGCAGGAGATAGCGCGAATAGCGATCTGTAGGAGGGGGCTGACACAGAGCCATCATCCGTCTCGCCGTCGCCGGGTCACCGACCGGCAGCAAAGCGCCTCTAGAGAGACTGCTCGTAGGCCGAATCCGGAAGGGCGTTTATCTCGCGCAGGAGCGCTCTGGCCTCCGCGCTGTGCGGGGTCTCGGGGAGATATGGGCGGATGCTGGCGCGAAGTTCGGTGCGGAAACGGGCTTGCCATGCATCCAAGACCCGGTTCGGGCGGCAGATGATGAGGGCGAACAGGAGGGTAACAGTCAAAAGTATTTTCATTGCTCGTTGGGATCGGGGACGCTTGCGATCCAGATTTCCCCACAATCGCGGAAATGCGGCAATAGAATTCGCTCGTTCGAAAATCGAGTGTGCAGGAACCAGCTCGCCTCAAGCACCCCGGATCTCGTGCACGATAGCAAGGAGCGGCGGCTTGTAACCGCCGAAGGCGCTGGCAAGGCGTTCTTCGTCGATCGAATGCGCACCTGACCGTTTCGGCGATCCTTAAAATGGCCCTCACACCGGCGACGGCGATCGACATCCGTTGAGGCCACTAGCCGTAAGTGTCTCTCGGCCAGCCCGGTGTGCTCAAGATCGCCGATGTACACCGATTGAGGTGCGTGCAACGACCGCGTGCAGGAATGCAGAGGCCGTTTGCACAATTTCAGAGACCGCTTCTGGCGTTCGCGGCCCGCGGGCATTTGTTTAGCGCGCGATATGATAGCTACCATCACCGTTGGTGGGTGGTCGCTGAGTCAGCGAATTCCCGCATAGCGAGCCGACTGGGATAACACGGGCGAGCCTAGCTGCGTTTGGTTCCTCGGTTTCGGTGCCGCGACTCTGCCGCGTGAGGCAAGGAATGGGCCGTCGAAGACAATAGCCCTCCGCAACCGCGCGCTAAAAAATGGCAACCGGGCGACAGCAGGCCCCGCCTGAGGCTGCTAGGATCGCCGCATGCATCCCTTCCAAGTCTCGCTGCGAGCGCTCTTCGCCGTTCTATTTTTCGCGGGCTGTTTTTCCGGTCTCTCTCGGGCCCAAGCGGGGTCGCGCCGTTTCACTTATGTCTATTAGGCCACGACGGCGGCGCCCGGCGGGGTGGAATCAGAGAATTGGGTCACTTGGAAGACCAGTCCGGGAGAAGACCGGCGCTTTAACTCGGTGGATTTCCGGAACGAGATCGAGTTTGGGGTCACCGAACACCTACAGCTAGGAATATATCTCGCGGACTGGGGCTATCGGGAAGACCCCGCGGCGCACGAGCACGGATTTAGTTATCAATCTTCCGCGGTGGAACTGATCTATAATTTATCTAACCCGACTACCGACCTGCTTGGCGTCGCTCTTTACGGGGAAGTCCGCGGCGGCCCTGATCAACTCGAGCTGGAAGCGAAAGTAATCCTGCAGAAAAACATCGACCGCTTTGTCATTGCCTATAATGGAACGCTCGAGGCGGTCTGGGAGGGTAATCACTTGCGCGAACGCGCGGGAGAGTTCGCGCAGTCCTTCGGGGTGAGTTACGAACTTACGCCGGCCTGGTTGATCGGCGCCGAGCTGCTGCACGAGATCGATCTGCCGGATTGGCGCGAAGCAGAGAAGTCGGTGGTTTACGGCGGACCGAACCTTTCCTACCGACGGGGGAGCTGGTGGGCCACCGTGACGCCGTTAGTGCAGTTGACCGATCGGCGCTCCGAGGTGGTCGTCCAGACACGGCTGATCTTTGGTTTCAGCTTCTAGCAAATGCGCTTCCGGCTTTGCCAAATCTGCTGGGTGCTCGCGTACTGTGCCCTCGTGACGGGCTGCGCGACCGATCGCGAAGAGCGCCTCCCCACCGTTCAGTCCCTCGCTCGGACTCGCGGAGGAAGCCAAATGAGTCTTACGACCCTCGAACTCGGCCGGAAGGTTTATACGACCAAGTGCACCGAATGTCATGTGGCGCGTTCGATCGGGGGATATTCGGCGGAGCGATGGCGCCACTATGTGGGGGTGATGTCGCCGCGCGCGCACCTCAGCTCAGAAGAACAGGCCGCCGTTGAGTCTTATATCTTAACTGTGCGCGCTGTTTTGCCCTGAGTCGTCGGCGAAGAGCCGGCCTAACGAACTGTGGGAAGGTAACAACGGCGAAACCTTTCCCGGTTCGCGCTCCGGAATGGGACGCCTCAGGCTGGTCCACAAATGAAAACCAAACTTGGTCAGTTGGTGATGACTCTCGGTTTACTGCTCGCTTTCGCAGTGCCCGGGCGCGGAGAAGAAAGCCATCGAGGATTTTGAAGCCAACCTGGCGGGCGGCGGTAAAGCCGTCTTCTTTATCCAGGGGAATCACGCCCTCTCGGGTCTATGTCTTTGATGTCGCGGCGAGCAAAGTGAGCTTCGCGGGTGGCGACCTGGCGGCAAACAGAACCTTTAGCGTGGTGACTGACGCGGGGGCGACAATTACCGGTGGGTTGCACGACGACGACTCGTCCAAGTCGGATGACGATTTTGTGACGGCGACGATCGGCGGACAGACGGTAACGGCGGCGCGCAGCTCTTCCTTCGGTCCGAGCGACGATATTCCGGGCCGTTTCTCGGGCGTCGCGACGGCGGTGGATGGGAGCAATCTCGACATGAAGATTGTGATCGATGCACAGAGGAATATTTTCTTCATTGCCGTCGAAGGAAGTAATGTCCGGGAAGGATTCTGCACCTTAATC
>JBPCRH010000147.1:0-2594 GCA_050997075.1 Chthoniobacterales bacterium | reverse complement strand
CTCGTAAACGATCTCCGGTTTGTAATCGCCCATCCGGTCAATCTTGTGCGCGATCTTCTCGTACCTGTCGCGCCGGATCGCGACCCGCACGGTTTCTTCGCCGCCTAACGAAATCGCACCCCCAATTCCCGGAACGCTGATCGTCTCGGCCGCGCGGCGTTGATAAGAGAACGCATCGAAACTGTAGCGGCGGTTTGTGATCGCCGACGGTGTCGGAGCCCGCTCTCGGCGGTCGCAGACCGCCGCTACAGAAGAGATCAACGCCTTGGCCACCGGGATTTCGTGGATGCTGTCTTCGGTTAACGAAACCCGGATCGTGTCGCCGATGCCGTCGCTCAAAAGCGAGCCGATGCCGATCGCGCTCTTGATCCGCGCATCTTCGCCTTCGCCCGCTTCGGTCACGCCGAGGTGGATCGGATAATTCCACGTGGGGCAAGTTTGTAACTTGCCTTCCGCGGGGCCAGGGGATCGCAAGTTAGAAACTTGCGCCACATCAAAAGGTCGCGCCTGAGCGACTTGCGCCAGGTCCTCTTCGCGCAGCCGCGCCACGAGCAACCGATAAGCGGCGATCATCACTTTCGGGTTGCTCGATTTCATCGAGAAAATGAGCGCGTGATAATCCAGCTCGCGCGCGATTCGGGCGAACTCGAGCGCGCTTTCCACCATCCCGAGCGGCGTGTCGCCGTAGCGGTTCATGATCCGGTCGCTAAGCGAGCCGTGGTTAGTGCCGATGCGCATCGCCCGGCCGCGTTCCTGGCACAGCCTAACGAGTGGGGCGAAGCGTTCGCGAATCCGCTCGAGTTCTGCGGCGTATTGCTCGTCGGTGTACTCGATGATCTTGAACTTCTTCGAGTCGGCGTAATTCCCCGGATTGATCCGCACTTTCTCGACCCACTTGGCTGCTTCCATCGCGGCGTCCGGCTTGAAATGGATGTCGGCAACGATCGGCACGTCGCAGCCGCGCGCGCGCAAACCCGCGACGATGTGCTGCAAATTCGCCGCGTCTTTCACCGTCGGCGCGGTGATCCGAACGCTCTCGCAACCGACCTCCGCAAGTTCCATCGTCTGCTCGATCGACGCCTCCGTGTCCATCGTGTCGCAGGTGATCATCGACTGCACGCGGATCGGGTTCTCGCCGCCGACGCCGACGTGGCCGACCATCACTTCCCGCGAGAAGCGACGGTGATAAGTAAAAGGCGAGTCGCAGTAATTCATTGGTTCGCGGGCGCCTGCGGTTCGACCACCACTGCCGTTCCATAACACAAGACTTCGGTTACGCCCTGCATGATCTCGGTGGCATCGTAGCGCAGGCCCACGATCGCGTTCGCTCCGAGCGCGCGCGCGTGCTCCATCGCTTGATCGAGGGCATCCTGGCGAGTTTTCTCGCAGAGGTTCGTCAGGATCGTGATGTTTCCACCGACCAAAGTTTGCAAGCCGGCCCCGATCGTTCCGAAGATGGAGCGCGAGCGCACAATGATCCCGCGGACGACACCCAAACTCCGCACAATCCGGAATCCCTCGATCTCAAACGCCGTGGTGGTCATCGAAGTTTGCATCCTTCTTTATAGCGGCGATGCCGCGCGACGCAAAAGCGGGCGGACGCTAGGGTTTCGCCGGTGCGGCAGGCGTCGACTTCGGCATGTTAGGCTCGCCTCTCGAGCCGAAGAAGTCGCCGATGTCGAAGAAGCTGACGTAGCAGATGTAGCCGATGATCATGACCGCGCAGCCAGTCTGGACCCATTCGAGGAAGCGAATGTTGATCGGTTTCCGCCGGATGGCTTCGATGATGGCGAGGACGATGTGGCCGCCGTCGAGCACCGGAATTGGGATCATGTTCAGGATCGCGAGGTTGACGTTGAGGATGACGCTGAACCACAACGCCAGCTGCCAGCCGCGCTCGTTCTCGAAGAGCAGGTAATAAATGTGTCCGATGCCGATCGGGCCGCTCATGTGCTGCAGTTTTACATCCGACTTCGGCGAGGCGACCGCGCCGAGCGTCTCCAAAGTGCCGGTGACGCTCTTGTAGACCTGCTCAAACGGGTTGGTGTGCGCGATGAAAGTCTTGCCGTTGGTATCCCAGCCGATCCCGATGCGCGCCTTCATTTTTCCCTCGGTCGGCAGGAGCGTTGGGGTCACCGGCACGGCGAGCTTTTCCGCCCCGCGCTCGACGTTGAGCGTGAGCGTTTCGGTCGGGTGCTTGTCGATGTATTCCGCGAGCGCCATCGGACTGTAGATCGGGGTGTTGTTGTAGCCGGTGACGACGTCGTGCTGTTTCAAGCCAGCGAGCGCCGCGGGTGTGTTCGGCTCCACTTTTTCGATCACCGCGGATTCCGCGGGCATGATCAACAACTGCCGCGTGCCCTGTCGATGCCAGCCCGCCGCTGTCGGCTTGTAGGGTGTGACTTCGACGGTCTGGACCTGGCCAGCGCGCTCGAATTTTACCGGCACGGTCTCGCCTTCGCTGCGCACCACGGCCCAGCTCACGCTCTCGTTCATGCCGAGGAAGCGCTTCACGTCGTGGCCGTCGACCGCGAGGATTTTATCGCCCGGCCGCAGACCGACTTTCGCCGCCGAGGAATCGGGCATGACGTAGC
>JBPCRH010000118.1:0-4719 GCA_050997075.1 Chthoniobacterales bacterium | reverse complement strand
GCCGCTGGCGCGGGATCGCCTTCTTCACTTTGGTCGAACTGGTGAGGCCAAAACCGGAAGCGCAGCACGTCATTTTTACGAGCTACGACGGATACACCACGAACGTCCGGCTCGCCGATTGCCTCGACGACGACGTGCTCATCGCGACGCAGTTCGACGGCCAACCGGTGACCCGCGAACATGGCGGCCCGGCCCGCGTGATCATCCCCAAGCTCTACGCCTGGAAGGGCGCGAAGTTCGTTAGGCAAATCGAGTTCGCGGCCGAGGATAAGCTCGGCTTCTGGGAAGTGCGCGGCTACAGCAACACCGCCGATCCCTGGACGGAAGATCGTTTTTCGTGACCGCGCCGCCCCCGGCGCCGCGCAAGTTGTCGATCGTCATCGCTTTTGCCGCGCTTTACCTCATTTGGGGTTCCACATATCTCGGCATTCGTTTTGCGATCGACAGCATCCCGCCGCTGCTCATGGCGGGGGCGCGTTTTTTTCTCGCGGGGGTGATCATGTATGGCAGCGCGGGTTTTCAAAAGGGCGGCTGGAAATCTTCGCTGACCCAATGGCGCCACGCTTTCATCATCGGCACCTGCCTGATTCTTTTCGGCAACGGCGGTGTGACCGGGGCGGAACAATGGGTGCCCTCGGGCCTGGCTTCGTTACTCGTCGCGACGGTGCCGATCTATATCGCGCTCCTCGCCTGGCTGACCGGCTCCGCGCCGCGTCCGCGCCCGATGGTGCTGCTCGGGCTCGCGGGTGGTTTTATCGGCGTGGGCATTCTCGTTGGTCCGGCGCTGACCGCGCCGCCGACCGGCGCCACCGGTCACCTCGGTCTGGGGATGTTGATCCTTCTTTTCGGCGCGCTTCTCTGGTCGATCGGTTCGCTTTATTCGCGGCGCGCGAGTAATTCCGCGGCGCCCCTGCTCTCCTCCGCGCAGACCATGCTCTGCGGCGGCGGGCTCATGCTGGTGGTTGGGCTGGTCAGCGGCGAAGCGCGCGATTTCCATCTTCGGGAGGTGACCGCCTTGTCGTTAGGCTCGTTTGTTTACCTCGTGCTCGTCGGCGCGATCTTCGGCTACACCGCCTACATCTTGCTCCTGCGCCATTGCGATCCGGCGAAGGTCGCGACCTACGCCTACGTCAACCCGGTCGTAGCAGTCCTGCTCGGCGCGTTCTTTGCCGGCGAAACCCTGAGCGCGCGGACGGCGCTGGCCGCGGCCATCATCATCGGCTCGGTCGCGGTCGTGATCACGGCGCAGCAGACGAAACAAAAAGTGCTCCCCGGCTTCGCCCCCGTGGTTGCACAAAGGAAGGGAAAGCGGGTAATAAGGCGACGGGATGAAGGGGGAAAACGATAAGATCATCGCCACGCTCGCGGCGAATTGGCGGGCGGAGCGCGAGACCGCTCTGGTCTATCGCGATCTCGCCGCGAATGAGCCGGATGAAAAACGACGCGGAATCCTCCTGCGCATGGCCGAGGCAGAAGAACGCCACGCCGTCCGCTGGGAAGGAAAATTGCAAGAGCTGGACGCGGAGCCGCCGGTTTTGAGGAACGATTTTCGCCGCAGATTTAATCGCTGGTGGAACAAAGCGGCGGGCGCGGAAGTCGCGATTCGCCGGATGGAGGCGGCCGAAGACCGGGACAAGGAACGCTACCAGGCGCAGCGCGCGAACGTCGCCGCGCCGGATTCCGCGGACAGCGAATTTCTCCGCCAGACCGCGCTCGAGGAGAAGGCGCACTCGCGCATTCTCAACACGATGAACGCGGCCCCGCCATCGTTAGGCCCGCGCGGTTTGCTCGATACGATATTGAAGCGCGAACGCTGGCACGGGCGCGGCGGCGGCTGGGTGGCGGACGCGATTTACGGCGTGAACGACGGCCTCGGCGCGGTCTTCGGCATCGTCTCCGGCGTCGCCGGCGCGACCGATAACGCGCAGCACATCATCCTCATCTCCGGTCTCGCGGGGATGATGGCCTCCTCGCTTTCGATGGGCGCCGGCGCCTACCTCGCGAACAAAAGCGAGCGCGAAATCTACGAGGCCGAGATCGCGCGCGAGAAGGCGGAGGTTGAAGAAAACCCGGAGGAAGAGATCGAGGAGATGGCGCTATTTTATCAGCTCCAGGGCTTCGCCGCGGAAGAGTCGCAGCGGATGGCGGAGCGGCTCGCGGAACAGCCCGAGCAACTGGTCCAGGCGATGGCGCAGAGCGAGCTCGGCCTTTCCCAGCATCATTTCCCGAATCAGTGGACCTCGGCTTTTTCCGCCGCGCTCTCGACTGCGATTGGAGCTTTCATCCCGATCATTCCCTTTTTTTTCATGAGCGGTTTTCCGGCCGTGATTGCGGCTTTTGTCATCAGCATTCTCGCGCACTTCGCGGTCGGCGCGATCAAGTCGCTCATTACTATCCGCTCCTGGTGGGCGTCCGGTTTTGAAATGACGATGGTGGGGATTCTTGAAGCAGTTGTGACCTACGGGCTCGGGCTGGCGTTTGGGGCGATCGGCTAAAATTCTGATGGATCGAGGAGCAACGCTCAGGGAATGGCCTTGCCCGGGTAGCGCCCGCATTCTGCGGGCTGGTCGCGGCATTCTGCCGCGACGAACTTTCCAAACGACGCGAGCGTCACGAGAACGTTGGCCGTCAAGGAAAGTTCGCGACGGTGGAACACCGTCGCCAGCCCACGAGACGTGGGCACTACCCAGGCCTCTGGTTCAGAGCCGGAGAACATGGACTCGTTAGGCATGGATATGCCGCCGCTTGCCGTTGTCGTGCCCGCTTACAACGAAGCGCGCCGGCTCGATCACACTCTGCCGACGATGCTCCAATATTTGCAGACGCATCGGCCGGAGAGCGAGCTGCTCGTGGTCGATGACGGTTCGACCGACGAGACCGCCGCGATCGCGGAAGCGATCTTCGCGCAACATCCCGGGGTGCACGCGCGCGTGCTCCGTTCGCCGCGAAACCACGGGGAAGGTCACGCCATGTGCCAGGGTTTGTTCGCGACCGACGCGTTGATTGCGCTCTTTAGTGACGCCGATCTCTCCACGCCGCTCTCTGAGTTTCCGCGGATCGTTGCGCCGATCGAGGCGGGCGATTACGACATCGTTTTTGGGTCGCGCGCGCTCGATCGGAAGTTGACCGGGACGCGGCAGTCGTGGCCGCGCGAGCAGGGTGGGCGGGTCTTTAACGGTCTCGTTCGCCTAACGACGGGGCTGCCGTTTTCCGACACGCAATGCGGCTTCAAAGCCTTCCGCATGGCCGCGGCCCGTCCGATCATCGAACGCGCGCAGATCGATGGATTTGGCTTCGACGTCGAGCTGCTCTTCCTTGCGCAGAAGGCGGGTCTGCGCCTGCTTGAGAAGCCGGTGCGCTGGAATCACAACGAGGGCAGCAAAGTTCATCTTCTGCACGATAGTTTGCGGATGTTCCGGGAAATTTTGGAGCTGCGCTCGCGTTCCGCGCGTAAATCGGCCTAACGACTCACGGAAAAGTTCAGACCGCAGATGACGCAGATGAAGGCAGGCTTTTCTGGGGTTCGCAGGTCCCTCCCGTATCCGCGAACTCCGCGGTTCTTCTTCTTTTTCCTGCTGCTCGGCGCGACGGCGATTGCCTCGGCGCAGGAAATCCGGCGCGCGCTTCCGGTCGATCGGCGCCCGGTGGAAATCCGGCGCGCACTTCCGGTGCAGCCGCCCCCGCCGCCGCCTCTCGCGACGCCCGCGCCGGCTCCGCCGCCGTCGACCCCGCCGCCCGGGCCCGCGCTTCCCGCGGCGTCGGTGAACGACACCGCGCGCTTTCTCGCCGGGCTCCCGGTTTCTCCAAACTCTTCGCTCGTCCCACTCACCCGGCAGCCATCCTGGCAGCAGCATGCGCAGTTTTTCGACCAGGCCTGGACGAAGATCGGAGTGCGGCAATTTGCCGGCATTCGCAACTGGGAAGCGAGCTATCTGCCGGAAGCTGCCGGTCCGCTCCCGGTCGTTTACTACATGTTTAGTGGTCCGGATTTTCTCTATGCGAACCAGTTTTTCCCGAACGCGAGCGTTTACATCCTCGCCGGGACGGAGCCGGTCGGCCCGCTCCCGGAGGTGACGCACTTCGCCGGCCAGGCGCTCGATGGCGCGCTCCAAAACCTCCAGACCGCGCTCAACAGCGTCCTCAGTTTTAGTTTCTTCATTACCAAAGACATGAAGACCGACCTGCAACGCGAGCAGCTCAAGGGCACGTTGCCGATCTTCTATGTCTTTCTCGCGCGGGCGGGCAAGACAATCACCGACATCACCTTTCTTAGCCTCGACCGAAACGGCGATCCGCACATCTCCGGGAGCGCGCCCGCGAAAAGTCTCACCGCGGGCGTCCGGATCACTTTCCATGCGGAAACCGGGGGCGCGCCGCAGACGCTCTATTACTTCACGACCGATCTTTCCGATGAAGGGATTCGCGAGCAGCCGGGTTTTCTGAAATTCTGCGGGACGCAAAACCTTGGAATGAGCCTGCTTAAGTCCGCGTCTTATCTCATGTTCCAGCAGGGTTTCGGGACTGTGCGCGATTTCCTTCTCACGCATAGCAAAGTGATCCTGCAGGACGACTCCGGCATTCCGGTGCGCGCCTTTGATCCGGGGAAATGGGACCTGCGCCTCTTCGGCACCTACAGCGCGCCGATTGACCTCTTCAAGGAGCACTTCCAGCCGGAGTTGTTCGATCTCTATAGCCGGAGTCATCCGCCGGCCCTGGAAT
>JBPCRH010000077.1:0-3687 GCA_050997075.1 Chthoniobacterales bacterium | reverse complement strand
GCCAAGACACCGGAATTGGCTCATCGCCTTCTTCAGCAGCCGCTCGGCAATGCCCTTCTCGCCATTTTCGGCGCCCTCCTCGTCGGGATTGGCGTGAAATATTTCTACGACGTTTTCAGTGGTCGTTATCGGGAAAGTTATGCCCTTGATCGCACCGCGCGAAAAGCCGAGACCGCGCTCCGGGCCGGAGCGATCTACGGACTGCTTTCGCTGGGCGTTTTCTTCTTTCTCTGTGGCGGGCTCGTGATTTACGCCGGAACGCGTTCGGATCCGAATTCTGCCCGCGGAATGGAAGCGGTCGTCGACCTGCTCGAGAAGCTCCCGTTCGGCCGATGGTTCGCCGCCGTCTTCGCGCTCGGTTTCATCGCCTACGGCTGCTTCTGCGCACTCCGCGCGACCTACGGTCGCTACCCGAGCGACGTCGGCGTTTGAGCCGCTCCTACTTGACCACGCCGATCTCGGCGCGACGATTTTTCGCCCAGGCTTCCTCGTTCGACGACGGGTCGGCCGGCATCTCCGCGCCGAAGCTCACGGTCTGGATGTTCTGCGCGTTCGCGCCGCTCGCGATCAGCGCTTCGCGGACGGATTCGGCGCGACGTTCGCCAAGGCCGCGATTGTATTCCGCGGTGCCCCGCTCGTCGGTAAAGCCGGCGATGATGATCTGGCTGCTGCCTTGCTGGAGGAAGCTGGCGATCTGCTGGATTTTGCTGTTCTCCGAACTGCCGATGGACTGGCTATCGAAGGCGAAATAAATCGGCTGAAACTGGTTGCGATCGACGTTGCCGCTCAGGAATGAGGCGCCGCCTTCAGGGCGGTCCGGCAACGGTGTGCCGTTGACGTAATCGCCCGTGCTCCCGGCGCCTGAGCCGCTCCCTTTTTTCCCGGAGCAACCGGCGGCGAGGGTGAGCAAAAGGAGCGAGGAACAAACGGCGAGCGAACGGCGGAAGGTGTGATTCATGGCAGGTGCGCGAGCATAACGGCAGAGGTTTTTCATGCAAGCCGCGCGCCTGTAAACGCCTCGTTGTAGACGTTTCGCTCTGCGAGGCGCGAGAGTTGCGCCGCTCTCCGATCGGCGTCGATGCCCGCGCTTCGCAGAGCGAAGCGTCTACAGGTTCGGCGAGACTCGTTAGGCGCTTTTCGCGCCGAAGCCGTGGAGGAGCCGATGGAAAAATCCGCCCTCCGCGTCGTCGTCATCGACGATTTTTCCAGCCCGCGCCACGAGCACCGGGCAATCGGCGCGATTCAGGATTCCCCGGGTCAGGTCGCCCATGATGTAATGGCGAAAAGTCCCTATCGCCTGCGAGGTGCCAGTGACGATGAGGTCGTGTCCGCCTTCGCTCACTTCCGCGAAAATCTGATCGAGCGCGAGCCCGTGGCGGATGCGCACTTCCACTTCGAGCCCCATTTTTTCGAGGCTCTCCTTTTGCCCGCGCAGGCCAAGGCCGAGCTCGGAATCGGAGGCGAGCAGGCGGTCGACGTCTTCTTCCAGCCGAACGAGATCGGCATAGATGGCCGGCGGTTCCGCCATGACGTGGAGCAGCGTGACCGAGCCGCCGACGTAGGTCGCGATCTCGCCGGCGAGCTGGACTGCGTCGTCGATGTAACGTTTTCCCCCAGTGCAGACGAGAATGCGCGCGATACGGTCGCAATTGCCAATCGCCACGAGCACCGGCGGGGGCACGGCCTTGATCACCTCGTAGGTTTTTTCCGGGCGCCAATAAAGGCCGCCGCTGCCTTTGCGGCGCGCGCCGATGACCGCGAGGTCGTATTCGTTCGCCGAAGTCTCAGCGAGGATTTGCCGGATCGGTTCGCCGGAACGAATCACGATCCGCGGCTCGGTCACGCCCTGTTGGCGGAGCATCTCAGCTTCGTCTTCGAGCGCGGCGCGCAACGCGGTTTCGTCATCCGCCTTTTCCGCAATCCCGAGCAAAGTGGTGGGCGAGTGGCGCGGACCAGCGATGAGGCCTCCCAGCCGCGTCGGATTATCCGCGGGATCGGTTCCATCGCTGCAAATGAGAAGGCGCATGTCGGCTAGAGTTTGTGTCCGGTGAACAAAGTGTAGAGGACGATGGCGGCCCCGATCAACGGCAGGGGCACGAAAAGAAGTCGAATCTTCGGCCCCGCAAAATACTGGGTAAGGATGGCTCCGATTTGCGCGCCGATCGCCGCGCCGGTGTTCATGACCAGGGCGACGAGGATGTCGACGTTCCCTTTCACGGCATGGGAAAAGGTGCCGTAACTGGCCGAGATAATGATCTCGAAAAGATCGGTCCCGACCGCCAGATGCGTCGGGATGCCGAGGACATAAACCATCATTGGCATGCGGATGTAACCGGCGCCGCCGCCGAGGAAGCCGCTGAACAATCCGCCGATGAAGGAGACGAGAATGATGACCCAGAGCGAGATCGATTTAATCCCCGAAGTCGGCAGCGACACCATCGGCCAGAGCGGGAAGCGCTGGATCGCCTTGGTTACATGATCGAACGAGGAAATATCCGGTTCGGCGCTCTTCTTCTTACCTTTGGCCGCGCTCTTCGTGCCGCCTGTATTCTTCTTCCGGAGCCGCATCGTCTTCCAGCTTTCCCAGACCATGAAGCTTGAGATGCTGCAGTAAATCGCGATCGAGATGACGCTGACAACGAAGTCAACGTTGCCCTGCCTTTTCAGAAGCTGGATTAACTGCGCGCCGCATTCCGCGCCCGCGATCGTGCCCAGGGCCATGATGAATCCGAGACGCAGATCGACATTCCCAAGCGCGCGATGGCGCTTCGCCGCGACGACCGATTTCCCGACGATGTGCGCGAGATCGGTCCCGACCGCGTAGTTCCAATGCATGCCCACCGCGCGCAGCGCCGGCCCCGCGATGAAGCTGCCGCCGACCCCGAAAAAGCCGCCCATCACGCCGATCAGGAAACCGATGATGACGAGATAAACCGGACTAATGTCCGTCCCGGAAATCGGGAAGTGCATCGCGAGAAGACCGATCATTGCGTGCGTCCGCGGATGAGCTTGAAGATGAACGTCGTGATCCACTCCAGGATGACCGCCTGACCGATGATCAGCCCGATCGAGACGAGCGCGTAGAGCTTGATGTTGCTCTGATCGAGCGCGGCGAGCCAGCCGGCGAGGAAATGGAGGACCAGAAAGAAATAAGCAACGACCAGAATGCCGTAAACGACCAGCTCAATAGCGAAGGATTTGAGGGCCTGTTCGGCGCCGGATTTCATAAAAAGATGCGTTGGCTCCGCGTCATTTGGCGGCGACGAGGCAGAGCGTCAACCGAAAATCCCATTGCGCCGGGAACGATTCTTCCTACCTTGGTCGCCCCGCCAATTTGGGGAAAGATTTATGGCTGATGTCGCGAACAAATACGAGGAAAACGTAGAGGGGAAATTCTACGTTGATGATCAGTGCATCGACTGCGATCTCTGCCGCGAAACCGCGCCCGCGAACTTCAAGCGGAACGACGACGGCGGCCATTCCTTCGTCTATAAACAGGCCGAAACCCCCGAGGAAGATGCGCTTTGTAAAGAAGCGATGGAAGGTTGCCCGGTCGAAGCGATCGGGAACGACGGCGGGTAGCTTATCCCGGGTGCACCGACCGGCTCGTCCGCCCCAACGGAGAATGGCGGGGGCAGAGGGTCCCCCCAGGTTTCCCGGAAGGGTTTTTGTTGGGGATTTCCCTTT
>JBPCRH010000389.1:0-2929 GCA_050997075.1 Chthoniobacterales bacterium | reverse complement strand
CCGCCGCTTCGAGATCAAATACCAGAGCGAACGCTTCCTCCTGGTCGACGATTACGCGCATCATCCGACGGAAATTCGCGCGACCCTCGCGACCGCCCGCTCCGCCGGGCGCAAACGCGTCCTCGCGATGTTTCAGCCGCATCGCTATTCGCGGACGCAGGCACTAAAACGCGAGTTCGGCGCCGCCTTCGACGACACCGATCAAATTTTCGGGACCGATGTTTACGCGGCGAGCGAGGCCCCGCTCGACGGCGTCAGCGGCCAGACGATCGTTGATGAGATTTCCCGGCACGGTCATCGCCAGGTCGCCTACCAGCCGCGGCTCGACCGGTTGCACGGCGATCTCGGGCGGATCATCGCCGACGGCGATCTCGTGCTCAGCCTTGGCGCCGGCAATATCCACGAGCAACTCGCGAAGCTCGCGGCCGAGCTCGTCATCCTCGAGAAGCTGCAGGAAATCGTCGGCCCGGAAGGCGCGGCGCGACTTTCCGAACCGCTCGCGCAACACACCACTTTGCGTGTGGGCGGGCCCGCGCAGTTCTGGGTTGAGCCGCGGACGGAGACGGCGCTGGCGGGCGTGATCCGTTTTTGCCGGCGCGAAAATTTGCCGCTTTTCGTCATCGGGCGCGGCTCGAATTTGCTCGTGCGCGACGGCGGTATTCGCGGCGTCGTGGTTCATCCGAGCGGCGGAGATTTTGGGAAGGTCGCGACCACCGGCCTGGAAATATCGGCGGGCGTAGGCGCGAAGTTGAAGCAGATCGCCTACGCCGGGAAAGCCGAAGGCATCGGCGGCTTTGAGTGGATGGAAGGCATCCCCGGCGAAGTGGGCGGCGGCTTGAAAATGAACGCCGGCGCGATGGGCGTGCAGACTTTTGATCAAGTGGTGCGCGTCCGTTATCTCGACCGCGCGGGCGTGCCGCACGAGAAGACGCCGGCGGAGATGGAAGTGCATTACCGACATGTGCCTTCGCTCGAGCAGAACTTTGCTGTCTCCGCGGTTTTTCGCGGGGAGAAATCGAGCGCGGACGGGATCGTTAGGCGGATGGAAGCGTCCCAGGAAAAGCGGCGCACCACCCAGCCGAGCGCGAAGAGCGCCGGCTGCATTTTCAAGAACCCGGCCGCCTGCCCGGCGGGAAAACTGGTCGACGAGCTCGGCCTGAAAGACACACACGTGGGCAACGCGCGCGTCTCGAAAGTGCACGGGAATTTTATCGTCAACGACGGCGGCGCGACCGCAATCGAAGTGCTCGAGCTGATCGAGCAGATCAAAACTAAGGCGCGCGCCGAACGCGGGATCGAATTGGAAACCGAAGTGCAAATCGTGGGGGAGGACGCATGAGCGCCCGGGACGAACAGCGGAACAAGGGGCTCGGCGAGGCGCTTCGCGCGAGCAGTCATCCCGACCGGAGTGGAGCGAAGCGGAACGGAGTCGAGGGATCCCGCGGAGCTTCCGCGCCGCGAACCACCAGAGCATTCCCTCTCTGCGGGCAGAGCTTTGTGGAAACGCGGCGGGATCCCTCGGCTTCGCTGCGCTTCGCTCGGGATGACCGGGCGACTCAACTTTGTCATTCCTCGACGTCTGCACGAGTCGGGATGACAACGCTGTGGGACGACGCGCCACGGCAAGGGAGGGCGCGGATATGATCGAGCTCGCTGGAAAATCGATCGCGGTCCTGAAAGGCGGCCCGGGCTCGGAACGCGCGGTCTCGCTCGCCTCCGGCGCGGGCGTGACCAGGGCGCTGTGCTCGTTAGGCGCAAAGGTCACGGAGGTGGATGTGAAAGGCGCCGACTTCGACTTGCCTAACGACACCGAACTCGCATTCAACGTCATTCACGGCACCTTCGGCGAGGACGGGCAGTTGCAGCAGATCCTGGAAGATCGCGGCATCGCCTACACCGGCGAAGACGTTGCCGGGAGCCGCCTCGCCTTCGACAAAATCGCCTCGAAAAAGCAGTTCACGAAACACGGCGTGAATACCCCGCGCTGGGAGATCGTCCGAGCTGGCACCGTGCCGACGCTCCCGCTCCCTTACGTGATCAAGCCGCCCCGCCAGGGGTCGACTGTCGGCATCCAAATCGTTAGGCAAAACGCCGAGGTCGCGGGCGCGCTCGCCGCCGCGGCCGAGTACGACGACGAGCTTCTGATTGAGCAATTCATCCCCGGCCGCGAGCTGACCATCGGCGTCCTCGGCGACCTCGCGCTGCCGATTCTCGAGATCATCCCGAAGAGCGGCTTCTATGATTTCAACGACAAGTATCCCTTCCTCAATCCTCAGGGCGGTGGCGGCGCGCAGCATGTCTGCCCCGCGGCCATTCCCGCCGAGCTCACGAGTAAAATCCAGAACCTCGCGTTGCAGGCGAACCTCGCTCTTGGCCTGAAAGTTTACGGCCGCATCGACGTCATTCTCTCGCCCGACAACCAGGCCCACGTCCTCGAGATCAACACCATCCCGGGCATGACCGAGACCAGTTTGCTGCCCGACGCCGCAAACGTCGCCGGCATTTCTTATCCGCAACTCTGCGCGCGCATCGCCGAGCTCTCGTTCGCCGCGCGCCCCTCCACGCCATGAGAAAAGCGACTCCCGTCAACGCCGCACGTCCGCGCAATCAGCGGCTCTCGACTTCGCGCCAACGCCGGCAGCAGCACCTCCTCGATGTCCGCGTCCGCTCGCGCCACGCGACCCATCATCGCAACCGTCGCGTCCTCGTTTTCTTTGCCAAAATCGTGCTCGTGGTCGGCGTCGTGGCCGGGATTTATTTCGGCGCGCGCGAAGCCTTGGACCGCTTCTTTTTCGCCAACCCGGACTACCGCCTGAGCACGATCGCAATCACAACCGACGGGACGCTGCCCCGAAACAAAGTCATCGAGCAGGCGGCCCTCGCCTAGGGCCGGAACGTTTTCTCGATCAATCTCGCGCAGGTCCACGAC
>JBPCRH010000462.1:0-4153 GCA_050997075.1 Chthoniobacterales bacterium | reverse complement strand
GGTCGAGAAAGGGCAACCCGTGCCCGAGTCGTTGCTCAATCCTCCGCCCGTCGTCCGGCAGCGTTCCGACCTGCGCCGGGGCGTGAAATGGGTGCTCGTCGGCTTCGCGGTCATGATCTTCTTCGGAGCCTGTACCGACTGGGACGGCGGCGCCTGGAGCCTTGGCATCATCCCGTTCATGATCGGCGTCGGTTACCTCATCTTCTGGCGGCTCGATTTGCGGGATCATCCGACCCCGCCGCCGATCGTGCAGCCGCCGGCCTCGCCGCCCTCTTCCCCCGCGGTGTAACCTTGGTTCGTGCCACTGACTGATGCCGACCTCGTCGCACGTGTCCTCGTCGATGATGACCACCACGCCTTCGCGCAATTGGTGCGCAATCATCAGTCAGCGATCCGCGGTTTGCTCCGCCAGCTCACGCGGAGCGATCTCGCGCTGGCCGACGATCTCGCGCAGGAAACTTTCCTGCGCGCCTACAAGCACCTGCGCAGTTTTCGAGGCGAAGCGAAGTTTTCCACCTGGCTCTATCGGATCGCCTACAATTGCTTTCGCGAGGAAGCGCGGAAACGGAAGGAGCTCGTCGGCGTCGACGAAGCCCTGCTCGAAGCCGAGCCCGATCCGCACACCGTCGACCCGGGTTTGAAACAAGATCTCATGCAAGCGCTCCAACTCCTGCCGCTCCACGAGCGCTCCGCGATTTTGCTCTGTTGCCAGAACGGCCTCTCGCACGACGAAGCCGCGCGCGTCCTCGAGATCCCGCTCGGGACGGTAAAAACGAACGTCTTGCGCGGACGCGAGAAATTGAAGAAACTACTCGTGGGCTGGGGACCTGCCTGACATGGACGAACAAATCCAGGAAGATTGGTTGGACGCGCGCTTGCGCGACGAGGCGACGTATATCGACGACACAGGCTTCACCGCGCTCGTGGTTCGGCAGTTGCCGGCCCAGCGCGCCGCGCGCAATTCCTTCCGCGGGGTGCTCATGCTCGCGATCACGGTCCTCGCCTGCGTGGTGACTTATTTCGTTTCGGACGGCGGCCGCTTCATCACTTCCGCGATCGAGGCGCTGGCCGCCATGCCGCTCTGGATGGTGGCCACGATCGCGCTCTTCTGCGGCATGTTCGGGACCGCGACCGCAGCGTATGTCGCCTATGTCCGCGGGCGGGAAGAAATCTCCGGGTGACTCTGTAGCCGGGGGCGTCGACCCCGGCTGGTAGGGGCGAAGTCGCGCTTGGCCCGGCCGGGGTCAGCGCCCCCGGCTACAACTGGAAGAAGCGTTGTCCCTCCTCGACGTCGCGCGCGATCTGCGCGCGGAGCGCGACGAGATTCTCAAACTTCTGCTCCGGCCGCAAATAGCGGAGGAAGCGCACCTCGATGTCGCTGCCGTAAATGTCGCGATCGAAATCGAAGAGGTGCAGCTCGAGTACCCGCGCCGGCGAACCGCCGTCCACGGTCGGGCGGACGCCGAGATTTACTACCCCACGAAGCTTTTTCCCCTCGAGCAAAGCCTCCGCAACATAAACGCCGTTCGGCGGAAATTGCTCGCTGTGCGCGCTCAGGTTGGCGGTCGGAAAACCGATGCTCCGACCGAGCTGTTGCCCGCTCTCGACCGTGCCGAGGATCGTGTATTCGCGGCCGAGCATCTTCGTCGCGGCCACGAAATCACCGGACTCGACCGCCCGGCGGATCGCCGTGCTGCTGACAATCGCGCCCTCGGACATGACCGGTTCCACGCCGACGACGTGGAAGCCGAGCTCGGCGCCGAGCTTCTGCAAAAGGGCAAGGTTCCCCGCGCGGTTTTTTCCGAACGACCATTCCTGGCCGACGCAGATTTCGCGCAATGGCCGCGCCGCGTTGGCGAGTTGCCTAACGAAGTCTTCCGGCGCAGTCGCGGCAAAGGCGCGATCGAACCTGAGCACGAGCAGATGCGAAACGCCGAGCGCGCGGATGAGCGCGATTTTGTGCTCCGTCGCCGTGAGCAGACGTTTGCTCTCCTGCGGCCGAAGGATTTTCGCGGGGTGCGGATCGAAGGTAACGACGACCGCGGTGCCCCCGGCGTCCTGCGCGTCACGCGCGGCCGTCCCGGTCACCGCCTGGTGGCCGGGATGGACGCCATCGAACACCCCGATCGCGAGAAAGACCGGGCCGGGAATCTGCGAGAGTTCCGGGATCGATCGTAGGACGCGCATCGGGAGAGCGTGGGAGAAGGCGCGACGTTTGGCAACCGTCGTCCCGAGCGAAGCGGCGCGGACCCGTCGAACGGCCGGGAAGCGAAGCTACAGGAGATCGTTTCGTCGGAGTCGAAGAGAATTTAGCTCCCTGACTTCACGGATACTCAAGAGAGCGGACCGAACAAAATAACACGGATAGTAGACAGGATGAACAGGATTGGGAGGAGAAACAGTCGTATAGAAAGCTTCCCTAAATCCTGCATAAGCCTGTTCATCCTGTCCAATTCCGCCGCCGCGCATTTCCGCGACGAGCCTTTGCGCCTGCACAGAATGCGCATCTCCCGCATGGCTTCCCAGAAGCGCACCGGGATCCCTCGACTTCGCTCCGCTCCGCTCGGGATGACAAGAGGCGTGCTTTAGTTCGACTCGTTAGGCGCCGCGCATCCGGGAGACTTCCGGAAGGGTGAGAATTTTCTCGAGGATATCGACCGGGGTCGCGGTTTTTATTTCCTCGACCGTGACCGCGCGGGTGAGATCGAAGCGCCCAGAGCGAGTCCGCCGCAGCTCCTGCAAATGCGCGCCGCAACCGAGCTCTGCGCCGATGTCGTGCGCATAGGTGCGGACGTAAAAGCCCTTGCTGCATTTCACCGTGAAATCGATCGACGGCGACGCAATGCGGTCGATCCGGTAGCTGTAGACGTGCACGAGACGCGGCTCGCGTACGACGGTTTTGCCCTGGCGCGCGAGTTTGTAGAGCGGGACGCCGCCCTGTTTGATCGCCGAGACCATCGGCGGCATCTGATAGAAATCGCCGCGGAATTTCTCGAAGGCGGCAGTCACGCTCTCCTCGGTCAGCTCGGGCACGGGTTTCTCTTCCAGGATTTGACCGGCGCGATCCTGGGTGTCGGTGGTCGCGCCTAATGACAAAGTTCCGACGTATTCCTTGTCCTCACTCATGATGAGGTCCTGAATTTTAGTGCCTCGCCCGAGGGTGAGGATAAGGAGGCCGGTGGCGATCGGGTCGAGGGTGCCGCAATGGCCGACCTTCTTGATCTGGAGCTGGCGTCGGACGAGCGCGACCACGTCGTGCGAAGTCATCCCGGCAGCTTTATCGACGAGAAGAACGCCGTCGGGTGTGGCGGTTAAAGACATGGCAGATAAAATCAGAGCACCGAGAAAGAGGCGAAAACCACTGTCATCCTGAGCGGATCCCGCGGACGCGGGAGGAGTCGAAGGATCCCGCCGGGCTTCCGAGACGCTCCGATAGCGGGCTTCCCAGAAACTCCACGGGATCCCTCGACTGCGCTGCGCTTCGCTCGGGATGACAGCATTAGAGAGCTTTTACTGCCTCGACCGCGGCGGCGATCACCTGACGGGCGCTGTCGTCAAGGCCGCCGATCAGGCGGGCGCCGGCCGCGAGTTTGTGCCCGCCGCCCTTGAAGGATTTGCAGATCTCGCAGACGTCGGCGCGATCGTCTTTCGAGCGCATGCTCACGCGCACCTTGCCGTCTTCGAGTTCCTCGAAAAAGATCGCGATGATCACCCCTTCGATGGCCCGGAGATGGTCGATCAAGCCCTCGTTGTCTTCCGGGATAACGCCGAGCTCGCGCGCGGTTGCGAGCGGCAGGCTGAAGCTCGCGACTTTCCCGCCGGCGTCGAAACGCATGCGGTCGAGGAGCACGCGCAGCAGCTCGATCCGGCGGCGCGGGTAACTCTCGTAAAGTCGCTGGCTGAGCCGGCCGACGTGGATGCCGCAACGCAGAATGGCGGCGGCGATTTCGAAGGTGCGGTCGGTCGTGTTCGGATACTGGAAGGAGCCGGTGTCGGTGGAGATGGCGGCGAAAAGGTTCTCCGCGATCGCTTCGTCGAGGGGCAAGTCCTGGCTCTGGAGCAGCTCGAATAAAATCTGCCCGGTCGCGGGCGCGATCGAGTCGATGTGCACGAGATCGCCGTAGCGCGGATTGCTCGGGTGATGATCGATGTT
>JBPCRH010000428.1:0-3188 GCA_050997075.1 Chthoniobacterales bacterium | reverse complement strand
GTTATATCCGCGATGATTTTGTTGACGTCATGGTCGCCGGCGGCGCCGAGTCGCCGCTCAGTCAGCTCACTTATGGCGCGTTCGCGTTTATCAAAACCATGAGCCAACAGGAACCGGCGCTTGCCTGCCGACCGTTTGATCGGCTCCGCGACGGCTTCGTCATGGGCGAAGGCGCTGCGTCCGTGATCGTGGAAGAACTCGAGCACGCCCGTGCCCGCGGCGCGCACATTTACGCGGAGGTGCTCGGCTACAGCCTGAACAACGACGCCTTTCACATGACTTCGCCTCTCCCAACCGGCGCTTCCTGCATGCGCGCGATGCGCGAGTCGCTCGCCGATGCGCAGCTCGAGCCGGGGCAGATCGACTACATCAACGCCCACGCCAGCTCGACGCAGCTCAACGACAGCACCGAGACGATGTCGATCAAGGAAGTCTTCGGCGCGCACGCGCACAAAATCCCGGTCAGCGGAACGAAGGCTTACACCGGGCATCCGTTAGGCGCGACCGGCGCGATCGAGGCCGTCATCGGTTCGCTGGCGCTCGATCGCAGTTGGGTGCCGCCGACTTTGAACTGGGAAAACCCCGATCCTGCCTGCGACCTCGACGTCGTCCCGGAGCACGGTCGCGACTTGGAAATCAACTGCCTGCTTAGTAACTCCTTCGGCTTCGGCGGGATCAACGCCTGCATCATTCTCGGCCGCGCGCCCGCGGTTGATTGACGCCGCTCGCGCGCGCTCCTAATTTCTGCGCGTGCAAGTCGAGTTGGAGCAATTGCTCATCCTCCAAGACCGCGCGCAGAAAATCCGCCAGGTCGAAGCCGAGCTCCGGACGCTGCCGCAGGAACGCAAAGCGCTCGACGCACAGACGACCGCTGCGGCCGCGCACCTTGAAGCACTAAAACAGCGCGGCCGGCTCCTCGAGGTCGACAAGAAAAATCTCGAGCTCGATGTCGGGACGCGGAGCGAAAGCATCGCGCGCCTGAAGACGCAGCAATACGAGACGCGCAAAAACGACGAGTTCAGCGCGATGGGGCGCGAGATCGAGCGTTACCAGAAGGAGATCAGCGGGCTCGAGGACCAGGAACTCGAGATCATGGAGCAGGCCGATCAGCTGAAAGCGCAGGTCGGAGTCGAGGAAAAAGAAACGGCGACGGCGAAGGAAGCGATCGGCCGGCAGGTCGCGAACCTGGAGACTAAAGAAGGCACGCTGAAGACTCGGCTCGAGGAGCTGAAGAAGGAGCGCGAGGATCTTGCAGCGAAAGTGGATGAGGATTTGCTCGACCTTTTTAACCGGCTTTTCTCGAGCAAGGGCGACGCAGCGGTGGTCGCGCTAGAGCATGATTTCTGCACCGGTTGCCACATGAAAGTGACGACACAAACTGCCGTTCGCGCCAAAGGCGGCCGCGAGATCGTCAACTGCGAGCAGTGCGGCCGGATCCTCTACATCGCGGAGTAGTTGTAGACGCTGCGCTCTGCGAAGCGCGGGTGTGGGCTTCGATCGTAAGTGGTGCCGAAACCCGCGTTTCCCAGAGGGAAACGTCTACAGCGCAATGCCTGACGCCCCTTGGAGGACAATGAATTAGGAAAGCAGGAAAAACTGCGGGAACGCTTGGACGCGCCCAGGTCTGTCATCCCGAGCGAAGCGCGGGATCTCGCAGGCGTCGCCGTGGTGGATCATCAGTAGACACTCGGGAAATCCCTCGCCGCGCTGTGCCGACCCTGGATGACTATACGTGCGGCCGCAAAAGCGGATTTCTCAACGGCTGCCACATGAAAATGATGACGCAGACCGCTGCCCGCGCGAAAGTTGGCCGCGAGATTATCACCTACGAGTAGTGCGGTCGGACCCTGTTTTGGTCGGACTAATTTTTGGACAGGATGAACAGGATTTTCAGGAGTGTTTTTTAATCCTGTCCATCCTGTAAATCCTGTCTGAAATCAGACGTTGAACCGGAACTCGACGACGTCGCCGTCTTTGACGACGTATTCCTTGCCTTCGATTCGGAGCTTCCCGGCCTCGCGCGCTTTCGCGAAACTGCCTAACGACACTAGATCGTCGAAGTGTACCGTCTCCGCGGCGATGAAGCCGCGCTCGAAATCGGTGTGAATCACGCCAGCCGCGGCGGGAGCTTTGTCGCCATCGTGGATCGTCCAGGCGCGCGTTTCCTTTTCGCCGGTGGTGAGATAAGTGCGCAGGCCAAGCAAATGATAGACCGCGCGGATGAGCGCGCCGACGCCACTGCTTTCCACCCCGAGATCGCGTAGATATTCCTGCGCTTCCGCTTCCGGCAGATCGACCAGTTCGCTCTCGATCTGCGCGCTGATGACCACGGCCTCCGTCGCGAAATGGCTCTTCGCAAACGTCTCTACGGCGCGCACATGCTGCCAGGCGGCGTTCGACTCGTCTTGCTGTGCGATGGCGGCGAGATCGGATTCGCCGACGTTGCAGGCGAAGAGCGTCGGCTTGGAAGTGAGGAGGAAAAACTCGCGCGCCGTGACTTTTTCTTCGTCCGCGAGCTCGAGCGTGATCGCCGGCTTTCCGGAATCCAAATGCGGCAGGAGCTTCTCGATCAACGCCGTTTCTGCCTTCGCGATTTTGTTTCCGGCCCGCACTTCCTTCTGCAAACGATCGCGCCTTTTGCCTAACGACGCCAGGTCGGCGAGGATGAGCTCGGTGTTGATGACCTCGATGTCGCGCACCGGATCGATCGAGCCGCTGACGTGATGGATGTCGCCGCTCTCGAAGCAGCGCACGACCTGCACGATCGCGTGGACTTCGCGGATGTGGCTGCGGAATTGGTTGCCGAGACCTTCCCCGGCGCTCGCGCCTTTCACGAGCCCGGCAATATCGACGAACTCGATCGCGGCCGGGATGATTTTTTGCGAATGAGAGAGCTGCGAGAGCGCTTCGAGTCGGTGGTCGGGCACGGTCACGATCCCGAGATTCGGATCGATCGTGCAGAAAGGATAATTAGCCGCCTGCGCCTTCTGGGTGCGGGTGACGGCGTTGAAGAGGGTCGATTTGCCAACGTTCGGCAGACCCACGATTCCGGCGCTCAACATAGGCGCGCAGGTTAGTGCCAGACCTTACCGCTCACAATCGCGCGACATGTAGCGCGGGTCTCCGACCCGCGAGGTTCGTACCAGTTTTTCGCCATCCCATGGTGCCGACGTCGCGGGTCGGAGACC
>JBPCRH010000390.1:0-2507 GCA_050997075.1 Chthoniobacterales bacterium | reverse complement strand
GCGTGACCGGGTGCAGGAAAGGCGCCTCGATGCGCGCTATCTGCACGGAGAGGCCTTCACGCTGCGCCGCCCACCAGAGCCAGGCGCGCAAGCCGTGACGAACCGCAAAAGGGGCAAGCAGCGCCGTGAGCAGAGCCCCGAGCAGGACGATCCCGCAGAGAATAAGGAAACGCCTGCGCAACGACATCGAGAAAAAACCGGGAGCCAGCCTAACGAACGCTCACCCGGCCGGCGACGGCGCCGGGAAGATCGCACGGACCGGTTGGGGCGGATGAAATTGTTCCAGAATCTGCCCGGTGAAAGCGGCTTCCGCCTGCGCTGGGAGACCGCCCGCGCGGGCCCGCGCAAGATCGGGCAGCGTCGCGAGCTCGTGCGAGATGTCGTCGGGCGAGATCTTGTTCCAGTAGCCGTTCTCGAGCGCAAGGACTTCGACCTGACGCTGCTCGACCGAGAGAATCTCGGCATGGGGCAGCTCGATCAGTACCTCGGTGGGCGTGACGTGAACACTGAATTGCCGGTGCAGATCGAACCCGGCTTTCACCGCAAAGGTGCCGTGGAGCCGGATGCGTTTAGTGCTCCCCGCCCAGGTATGCATCAACTCGTGCTCGACCTCGACCTGGCGCTCTTTCACCGCGAGCTGCGCGATCGTCGTGGTCTGCTCGAGGTAAACCCGATTATTCACCGTCACCTTCGGCTGGAGGTGGGCGATTTTGCCGAAGGCGTCGGCGGCATGCTGGGCGACGCGTTCGAGTTCCTGCAAACCCCGGGCGGGCAAGGTCTCGATCCGGTAAAAGACGAACGCGGTGAGGAGCGCGAGGATGAGAACGATGAGGGCGAGAGCGAAGGGGAGGCCAAGCCGTTTACTGGAAGGGCGATCGGTCGATAACTGCATTACCCCAAAAAGGTACCGCCCCCCACACCCGAAGGGTATGAAGGGCGGCTGTTCCCCCCAGAACAATCTTCAAATCTGCGGAAGGGATAAGCGACCTAACTCCGGTCCGCAAGAAAATTTTTGCGGGATCGGATAGGAAATCGTTTGCGCCCGCTTTAGCGTCCCGCGGTGAAGCTCGGCGTTCGTTACGAAACTGCTTATCGTTATGCGGCTCCGGTCCGCTTTTCGCGTCACGAGCTGCGGCTTTTTCCGCGGGGCGACGTCTTCACGCGGATTCTCCGGCTGCGCTTTGAGACGAACGCGCGCGCGCACATTCGTTTCGGGCGCGACCTCTTCGACAACTGCGTCGCGAGCTGTTCCTTTCCGGAACCGGCGAGCGAGCTGCGCTTCGAGCTCGAGCTCGATCTCGGCCTGCAGAAACGCAATCCGTTCGACTTCATCCTCGCGCCGGCCGCGTAGACGCTCCCCCTGCAGTACCCGATCGAGGAGCAGGCCGTGCTCGCCCCTTTTCTCCGGCAGAAAACCGGGGCGCCGCTCGTGATTCCGCGCTGGGTGCCGCCGTCCGCGACCGCGCCGCGACCGACCGTGGCGACCCTCGCGGAACTAAACGAGCGCCGGCACGAATGCGTCGGCTACGAGCGGCGCGAGGAAGGGCCGGCGCGTTCGCCGAACGAGACCCTGCGCCTCGGGAAATGCGCCTGCCGCGACGTCGCGGTCGTGCTCGCGGCGGTCCTCCGCCAGCTCGGCCTGGCCGCGCGCCTAACGAGTGGGTTTTTGCGCGAAGCGGATGCGGAAACGAAACGCGCGGAAGGTTCGCTTCATGCCTGGACCGAAGTTTACCTGCCCGGAGCGGGCTGGATCGGGATGGATCCGACGAACGGGATTTTCTGCAATCACAACTTCATCGTCGCCGCGGTCGGAATCGAGCCGGCCGATGTCACGCCGATCGACGGTGCCTTTTACCAGCGCGGGCCGACTGAAGCGCGGATGACGAGCCGGCTCGAGCTGGTCAATCTCTAGAGCGTGTCATGCACTTTCAGCAGCCAACTTACGGAGTGCGGCTGGAGCGCGACGCTCTGTCGTCGCCCGTTTCTTTCTGGGATCCATCCTCGCGATGACGGAGCATCGCGCTCCACGGCCCGGCGGCCGTTGCATAAAGTGCATGACACGCTCTAGGCTCGCGGCGGCATGCTTCGCGATCTGCAACTGCGCAACTTCCGCTGTTTCGCGGAGCGCGCGGTCGAGTTCAGCGCGGGTTTTAACTTCATCGTCGGTGCCAACGGCCGCGGCAAAACCACGCTGCTCGAGGGCGCGTGCGTGCTCGTGCGGCTGCAGTCGCAACGCGCGACGACGCTCGCGCCGGCGGTGCGCGCGGGCGCGCGTTCCTTCATTGTCGCCGGGCACGTCGACGGACATCTCCTGCAGTTTTACTACAGCGCGCTCCGCCGGAAGGTGGCGTTCGACGGCGTCGAGCAGCGCGATCTCGGGGAATATTTGCAGCTCCTGCGCGTGGTTTCTTTCGCGAACAGCGACCTCGATCTCATCCGCGGGAGCGCGGAAATGCGGCGGCGTTATCTCGACTTCATCGGGCTCCAAGTGGATCCGCGGTATCGGC
>JBPCRH010000347.1:0-3166 GCA_050997075.1 Chthoniobacterales bacterium | reverse complement strand
GGCCATGATCCCGAGCGCGTTCAGATCATTCGAACGATAAAGTTGGAGCGCATCCTGGTCGGTGATTCGCTCCTGTTTTTCGATTTTGGCGGCGATCGGCTGAAGCGATGTCGGGATCAGAGATAATTTCATCTAAAACAGCAGGGGCCCGAGGGGGAGCAAGCGCTTATGATGCACAGCGGGGCGCCTTCGCGCAAGTGCTACGAAAGAGCGGTAAAAAGGGTTTCATTTCGGAGCGCGGCTCCCGCGACTTTTAGCCTGCACCTACACTTGCACTTACACCCTGCTTTTTTCGTGGAAGTGCAAGTGCAAGTGTAGGTGTAAGATTAAAGTCGCGGGCGAAATCAAGGGGGCAGGCACCTTGCGATACCCACCCCCTCTCAACCCCACAACACAAATTTGGTTCCTTAAAAGTCCCGGTCTTTCGCCGTGGTCATGAAGCGCGCTTTCGCCGGCGCGGGCGCCACGCCGGGCACCGGATAATCGGTCACGATCTGGCGATTCGAGGTCGGGACGAGACGGACGGCGCCCTTCGCGTTGTTCCGCCAGCCGTTCGGGTCGGCATATTCCTCGCCGCTGTGGTGCAGCCCGGTGACCTGATCTTCCAGGCCGGTGCCGTAGTGCTGCTCGAGAATGGTCGGCGTGACGAAGACAAGCAGGTTGCGTTTCGTCCGGGCGTTCAAGCGTTCCTGGAAGAAGTAACCGAGCACCGGGATGTCGCCCAGCACCGGCACTTTCGTCCGGCTCTTCGTCACCTCATCCTGGAGGAGACCGCCGATTGCGAGGGTGTCGCCGCTCTTGATCAGAACGTTGGAATCGAGCGTGCGCGTGTCGATGATCGGGCTGGCCACGGTCGCGCCGGCGAAGGTAAAGAGCGAGTCTGCCACCTTGTTACTGATCTCGGGTTTCACGCTCAGCGTCACAAAGTCATCCTTATTGATGAGCGGTTTCACGACCAGGGTGTTGCCAAATTTCTTATCCTGAAATCCGCCGAAAACTGCGGTTGCGGTTTGCTCGTTGAAATTCAACTGCGGCACCGGCTGGTTGCGGATGATCTCGATTTTCGCCTGCATGTTATCAGCCGTGACGATACGCGGGTTGGCGAGGAATTCCGCGTCGGCATCTTCATTCAAAAGTCGCAACGTCACCGACAAGGCGGGCGCCGAAAGAATCGCGAACTGCCCCGAAACGGCGCTGAGCACGCCGCCACCGAGGGCGTTGCCGGCGTCACGCAGGAAGTCTTGCGGCGTGAAACCGCCGTTGGCATTGGTGACGACGGCGGGCAGACTACCGATTTGCGGCACCTGCACCGGGACGCCATTTTGGTCCAGCCGGGGAGTGGTGGTGACCACACCCGTGACGGGATTTGTCGTCACTGTTTGTGCGGTGGCGACGCTCGAAGTGCCAATCGTGCTGCCGCCGTATTTGATCGTCTGCGGCGAACTGGAACTGCCGACCACGCCCGCCCAGTTAATGCCGTAGCTCTGGCGCGGATTGGCGTTCACCTCCACGAGGCGCGCTTCGATCATGACCTGCTTGGTCGGCTTGTCGATTTGCGCGAGCATCTTGCGGACGTTGTCGATGTTGCTGCGGGTCTCGCGAAAGAAAACGGTGTTCGTGCGCTCGTCGACCTGAGGCGCTTCCTTGCTCGAAAGCTGGGAGGCGAGAAGCGGCGCGATGTCCTTGGCCCGGCCGTAGCTGAACTGGAAGCTGTCGCTTTCCGTCGGCTCAGCAGTGCGCTCGGCGCCGGTCTTGATGTAGTAAACGTTGTCGATGTTATCCATGAAGAGGCTCTTCGCTTTCACGATGATCGCGATCGCCTGGAGCGCGGTGACATCTTCGAGCCGCATCGTGACCGTCCCGGCCACGGCTTCGCTCACGACGACATTGATCTTCGCCTGACGGGCGAGCAGCCGCAGGACCTGGCCCACGTCGTCGCCCTGGAATTCACGCACGCCGACGCCGCCGCTTTCGGTGACCGGGTTGACCTGGGCGCCGGGAGCGGTCGTCGCCGGGGCGGTGCCGCTGGCCGTCGTGGCCGTGGTCGAGGAAACAGATGCGCCCGCGGGGACGCCCACATTCGTGCCGGCGGTCGGGGCAACGTTAGGCGCGCTCGTTGCGGTGTTGACCGTCGCGGGGTTCGTAGTCGCCGGGTTCACGGTGGTGCTGGCGCTCACCGGCGTCGCTGCCGGAATGGTCGAGGTTTGCGTCGACTGGACCAAAGTCATGGGCGCGAGGTCGGAGTTGCGCGCGGTTTCCGCGGCTCCGGCGCTGCGCGACTTTTCAATCGCCTGCGCCGGGAATTGCCTGGCGGTGCCCGCCTCCTGCCCGAACGAGGCTGAAGCCAGGATCAGGATGGCTGCGCATCCGCCGATGAATTGTTTTGTGGAAGTGGACATAATGAATTTTGCGAAGGGTTGATTTAAGACTGCGGATTTCCCTAAAAGCAGGAACCAGACCAGCCCTTGAACGCTGTCCGAAAACTTTCCCCAAACCCGGGGAATCAGCGCGGGGTTTTAGTGCCTCGCGGGGTCGTTAGGCGGCGCGGGCCGCGGCGAGGAAAGCACGCAATTTCTCATGTTCTTTGCGCCCGGGAGCGAGCTCGACGCCGCTCGCTACATCGACCCCGTAGGGCCGCACGACCGCGATCGCGTCCGCGACATTTTCCGGCGTGAGTCCGCCCGCAAGCACGAAGCGCAGCGCGCCTTCGCGTTCCACCAACGCCCGTGCAATCGGCCAGGGAAAGGTGGAACCGGTGCCGCCAAAGCCGCGCTCGTTTTGCGCGTCGAGCACGAGCGTGCGCGTAGCAAAAGCAGTCGCGTCGGAGAGCGGCCCGCTCGCTCCGACCGGAATCGCTTTTCCAAAACGCACCCCGGCGGCCGCCAGCGCCGCGCAAAATTCCGGCGTCTCTGTGCCATGCAGTTGCAGCCCATCGATGAAGGGCAAGGCCGCGATGCCCAGCGCCTCGGCCAGCGTCGGGTCGACGAGCACGGCCACCCGCCGGACCGCGGCCGGCACTTCGCGCAGCCAATCCGCCGCCGTCGTGCGATCGAGGTAGCGTTTGCTTCCCGGGAAGAAATTAAACCCGAGCGCGTCGGCTCCGGCCGCGATCGCGGCCGCGGCATCGGCCGCATTCGTTAGGCCGCAAATCTTTACCCGCACGGCC
>JBPCRH010000316.1:0-3906 GCA_050997075.1 Chthoniobacterales bacterium | reverse complement strand
CCTCGTTTCGCAGAGCGAAGCGTCTACAACTCAGCGGAGCGCCGCGTAGTCCTCCGGCGTATCGATATCGATCGCTCCGGCCGCGCAGCTTACCTCGGAGCAGCCGTCGCGGTAGGCCCGGAGAATTTCCTTCGCGCCCTGCTCGTCGCCTAACGACAGCAACATCGGGAAATATTCGCGCGTGAAAAGTGCCGGCACTCCGCGCGTTCCGGCGTAGGCGCTCGCGACGATCGGTTTATCCGTGCGTTGCCGTTCCGCGAGCAAGTTCAGCAGATGCGTTGCGTCGACGTGCGGTTGGTCGCACGCGAGGATGACTACGGCCTCAACTTCCGGCGGCAACGCGGCGACGCCGGCGCGGATCGAGGTGCCAAGGCCGCGTTCCCACAGCTCGTTTGGCACAAGCGTTACCGGGAGGTCCGCCAGTTCCTGCGCGATCGTTTCCTGGTCGCGACCGGCCACGATCACGAGCGGCGCACAGCCCGCCTCCTGCGCGGCGCGGACGGCGTGGCGGATCAAGGTTTCGCCGCGGAAACGCAGTAACTGCTTCGGCTGCCCGAGGCGAGCCGAACCGCCCGCCGCGAGCACGAGCGCGCCGATCACGAATCGATCGTGGCGCAAGTTTTCAATTTGCGCAGTCCTGGTTGATGCCTGGGAGATACTGCACCCCGCAAGTTAGAAACTTGCGCCACGGGGGAGTGGATCGGCGCTTTGCGTTCGCGGAGCGATTCGCCCCGGGCGTGCGCGAAGACCGACTGAATTTCCGCGACCATCGCGAGCGCTATTTGTTCCGGCGCTTCCGCGCCGAGATCGAGCCCGGCCGGGGCAAAAAATCCGGAGCGCGTCTCGAGGCCCGCCTCTGCGAGCGCTTGGAGTAACCGATCGCGTCGGCGCCGCGGACCGAGCAGCGCGACGTAGCGCAGGCCGAGCGGCAGGAGCCTTTGCAAGGCGGCGAAGTCGCGACCGTAGTTGTGCGTCTTCACGATCGCCGCGGTCCATTCGTCGAAGTCGTTAGGCAAGGCCGCCGCTTCCTCGGTCTCGATGACTTTCCAGCCGAGCGTTTGCGCGAAAGCGCGCAGGGCCGGGCTGTCCGGGCCTGCGCCGATGAGCAGGAGTTGAAGCGGCGGCGCTATTTCCTGCACGAAGGCATCGTTTAGTGCTTCACCGACCGAGTGCAATAAGCGGCTGCCTAACGAGTCGGTCGCGGCGAAGCAAACGCGCCGGGCGCGGAAAGCCTCCGCGACGCCTTCGAGAAATCCGCGCGACAATTTCTCCACAAGGATGTCGATCGCGCCGTTGCAGCCGTAGCGCAGCCGGGTGTCGAAATGGAGCTCGGCGGGCACGCCGTTCGCAATCACCGTCTGCGCCCTCGCGGCGACTTCTTCCTCGAGACACCCGCCGCTGAGCGCGCCGACGTAGCTGCCATCGGTCGCAATCAGCAGGCGCGCGCCCGGGCGGCGATAACTGGAACCCTGCGTGCGCACGAGCGTGGCGAGAGCGAACTTTTCGCCGCGGCGCGCTTCATACGCGCGGATGATGTCCTGCAACTCCTTTGTCATCCCGAGCGAAGTGACGCAAAGCGGAACGCAGTCGAGGGATCCCGTGGGGTTTCGGGAGCGCAGTGAATGCAGGTCTTGTTTTCCGTTGCGGCGGAGATGCTCAGAAGCGCGACGGGATCCCTTGACTCCGCCTTCGGCTCCGCTCGGGATGACACGTTTTCCGGGCCTCTCACGAAATCAACTTATCGGGCGTGATCGGGAGGTCGCGCACCCGTTTGCCGGTGGCGTGGAAAACCGCGTTCGCGATCGCGGCGGCGATGCCGGTGATCCCGATCTCGCCGATGCCACGCGCACCGATCGGGTTAAAATCGAAATCGGGTTCGCCGACGAATTCGACCTCAATCTCCGGGATGTCGGCGTTCGTGGGGACGTGATATTCGGCGAGGTTGCCGTTCACGGGCAGGCCGGTTTTCGGGTCGTACTCTGTCGCTTCGGTGAGCGCCATGCCGATGCCCATGACGACGCCGCCGAGGATCTGGCTGCGCGCCGGTTTGTAGGTCACGACCCGCCCGCAATCGATCGCCGTGACCACGCGCGTGACCTGCACCCGCGGAATGAGCGGGTCTATTTTTACTTCACAGAAATGCGCGCCCCAGGACTGGAACGCCTGCTTTTTGTTCTCCTCCGCTTCCTTCATTTTGCTCTCGGCGGTGATCTCGGTTTTGCCCGCGCGCTGGAGGATGTCGGCGAAGCTGTCGGATTTCCCGGCCTTCGTGCCGAGGCGGCCGGGCGCGACCATGGAAACGTCTTCTTTCTTCGCGTTATGCAGCGGCGATTTCGGATCGGCGATCGCGAGATCGGCGAGGGCTTGATGCACTAAAACTGCGACGTCGTGAATGGCGGTGCCGACGGTGCCGGTGGAGTTCGAGCCGCCCGCGACCGGGCCAAACGGGTAGTCGGATTTTCCGAGTTCGAACGTGACCTTCTCAAACGGCACGCCAAGTTGCTCGGACGAAATCTGGGTGAAAGCAGTGTAAGCGCCGGTGCCGAGATCGTGGGTCGCGCATTGCACGACCGCACTTCCATCCGCGCGCAGAATTGCCTTCGCGGCGGCTTCCATTTTGTGCGCCGGATAAGTCGCCGTCGCCATCCCCCAGCCGACGAGAAGGTCGCCATCTTTCATCGAACCGGGCTGCGGGTCGCGCTTCGACCAGCCGAACTTTTCCGCCGCGACCTCGTAGGCTTCCTTCAGATGTTTTGCGCTGTAGGGAACGTCCTTCATCGGTTCGTTCGCGGCGTGATTCGTTAGGCGAAGCTGCACCGGATCGAGCTGGAGCGCGATCGCGAGCTCGTCCATCGCGCACTCGAGCGCGAACATGCCCGGACATTCGCCGGGCGCGCGCATGAAGGTCGGCGAACTCACGTTTACCGGATAAACCGTCTCGTTGATGTCGATCGCCGGGCTCGCATAAACCTTCGCGGTCGAGCGCGCGCCGCAGGATTCCGCCCAGTCCGCGACCGGCGAAGTGAGAACGTGGCTGAGGTGCCGCATGCCCTGGAGCTGACCGTCTTTCGTCGCCGCGAGCGTGAGCGTTTGGCTAGTCGGCGTGCGATGGCCGGTGCAGGTAAACATCTCCTTGCGCGGGACGTGGAATTTCACGGGGACACCGGCGGCTTTCGCGGCCGCGACGGTGAGCAATTCGTGCGGCCAGACCGCGCCTTTACAGCCGAAAGCGCCGCCGACGAACGGGCAAATAACGCGCACATTTTCGAGATCGAGTCCCCAGGTGCGCGCGAGGATGCTCTGCACGCCTTTGACGAATTGGGTCGAGTTCCAGACGGTTAATTTCCGGTCGCCTTCCCAGGCCGCGATTATGCCCGACATCTCGATTGTGTTGTGCGTTTCGGTCGGGGTGACGTAGGTCTGCTCGATCTTGATCAGGTCGCCGTTCGCGAAAGCCTGCTCGACGTCGCCCTTGGTCGGCTGGACTTTTTCGCCGTTGTTTTTCTTCGGCTGCTTCGCGTTTTCCTGCGCCGCGGCCATCGTCAGGACGGCGGTTTCGGGCGCATAATTCACGCGCACAAGCGACGCGGCGTAGCGCGCCTGCTCGATCGTTTTTGCGATCACGAGCGCAACGTATTGCCCGGCGTAATACACCTTGGCGTCGCTTAACGGATTGCGTTCCTCGATCCGGATTCCTTCCGTCCGGGCCGCGCCGCCGCCGCCCGCCGGCTCCTTCGGAAACTCGATGTTTTGGTGCGTCAAAACCTTGAGCACGCCGGGCGCAGACTCGGCCGCTTTCGTGTCCATCGCGGTGGTCGTGCCCTTGGCGATATTGCCCACGACCGGCCAAGCGTGCACGCAATTCGGGATCTCACACTCAACCGCACACTTGGCATGGCCGGTGAC
>JBPCRH010000285.1:0-2613 GCA_050997075.1 Chthoniobacterales bacterium | reverse complement strand
GGGGCGCCGCCCGGGGCGATCGCGTCGAGGGTGGAGGCGAGCTGATCGTAGGATTGTTTCGAGCGCGCGGGCACACTGAGCGCGCGTAATCTTGCGCCAAAGTTGATGCCGCTATTTTTGTCGTCCGGCGCGCTGGTCACCGAGGTAATCGGCGCATCCGCGTCCTCCGCATCGGTGATCGCCGCCGGCACTCCGCCTAACGATTTCTCCCAACCTTGCCAAAGATTCTCCGCGCTCTTCCCGCCGATGCCGGGGAGGAGGCGGATCATGCGTTTGAAGGCGACTTCGTCGCGCGGGTTCGCAACGAAACGGATGAAAGCCGCGACGTCCTTGATGTGCGCCTGTTCAAAAAAACGGATGCCGCTCGTGATCTGGTAGGGGATGCCGCGGCGCGAAAGCTCGAGCTGCAACTCGACCGCGTGATAGTGCGCGCGATAGAGGATCGCGATCTCGTTTAGTTCTATGCCTTCGTCGCGCAGCTCGAGGATGCGCTGGGCAATAAAACGCGCCTGCTCGCCGCCGTCGTTTAGTGCCACCAGCGCGGGGCGTGCATGATTCGTGGTGCGCGCGGCGCTCAGGTTTTTGCGGAATTGCTGCGTGTTCGGCGCGATCGCGGCGTTCGCGACTGAGAGGATTTCCGGGACGCTGCGGTAGTTGATCTCGATCTTAAAAACCTGCGCCTTCGGGTAGCGCCGCGGGAAGGCGAGGATGTTCTGGAAGTTCGCGCCGCGCCACGAGTAGATCGACTGCGCGTCGTCGCCCACGACCATCACGTTTTCGTGTTCGGCGGCGAGGAGATCGATCAGATCGGCCTGGATTTTGTTCGTGTCCTGGTATTCGTCGACGAGGATAAACTGGAACTGCCGGCGGTAATAAGCCGCGATTTCCTCGTGCTCCTTGAGCATGCGCAGCGTCTTCTCGAGGAGGTCGTCGAAGTCCATCGAGTTGGTCGATTTCTTACGCTTCTCGTAGCGCTTATGGACGTCTTTGATCTGGTCGATGAGCGGGAGGAAATAAGGAAACTTCTCCGCGAGCAGTTCCTCCATCGTCCGCTCGGTGTTGACGACGAAGCTGAAAATATCCGCGAGCACGTCGCCTTTCGGGAAACGAATTTCCTTCGGATCGATCCCCGCGCCGGCGACGACGGAGTTGATCAGATCCTTCTGGTCCTCGCGATCCATGATCGTGAAGCCGCTGTCGAAACCTAGGGCGCTGCCATGCCGCCGGCGCATCCGGTTCCCGATCGAGTGGAAAGTGCCGCCCCAGAGTCCGCTCGCGTCGACGGGCAGTAAATTCGCGACGCGGTCGAGCATCTGGCGCGCGGCTTTATTCGTGAAAGTGAGGAGGAGGATGTTGCGCGGATCGACGCCGTTCTCGAGCAGATAGGCGACGCGGTAGGTGAGGGTACGCGTCTTGCCCGAGCCGGCGCCGGCGATGACGAGGAGCGGCCCCGGCGGGGCGGTGACGGCGGCGTATTGCTGGTCGTTCAGCTCCGCCCGGTAATCGAGGCGGGCCGCCGAGGCAGGGGCGGGCTGGAGGGTGTATTCGCGGGCCATCGGGCGACTACGCTGGAGTGCGGGGCGGGGGTCTTCAACGAAAAGTTTAGTGCCCTCGGGGACTCGTTAGGCAGGGACGCGCAGAAAAAAGTTCAGGCCCGCCGAACGTTGGCAAGGTTACTGCTTAAAGAGATTATAGAAATTATAGACCGGCTGCATCAGCCATTCTTTCTTCAACCTATGAAACTGCTCGAACGCGACTGCGCTGAATTCCTCATCATCGATGACGATCCTGCGATCACGACCTTCCTCGCTGCTTACCTGAAGCAGAAAAAGCACACCTGCGCCGCCTTGACCGAGGGTTTCCAGACCGCTTCCTGGCTCGGGGATCACGACTGCGAAGTTGTCGTCGTCGATCTGAACATGCCGAAAGTCGACGGCCTTTCCCTGATCACTTTCATCCGCGAGATCCGCCCGAATCTGCCCATCATCGTCTTCACCGGGGTCGGCTACGAGGAGGATAAAATGCACGGCGCGCTCCGGGCCGGGGCGAACGGTTACGTAAGCAAGAATCTGCCGGTCGAACAACTTTACTGCGTGCTCTCGCGGGTCCTTGCAACCTGCCGGCAGCGCGCGCGGCACGACGCGATCACGCGTCTGCACCCGGCGCTCCTCGGCGCGGCCTAGCCGACTCATCCCGAGCGCAGCCGAGGGATCCCGTCGGGTTTTTGGGAGCTCGGCTGCGGTTGCGGCAAGGTAATTCCACGGGATCCCTCGACTTCGCTACGCTCCGCTCGGGATGACCGAGTTTAGGCGCCGCGCTAAAAGCCGCGGGCTTCCCGCAAGAGATCGCGCAAGCCGTCGGGCGAGATGGTTTCGGCGCCGAAAGCCGAAACGGTTTCCTGTTCCAGGTAGTCGCCGGTCGCGACGAGGAGCTCGAAACGCTCCGCGTATTTGCTCGCAAGCCGCTCGATGACCGAGTCGGCGGTCTGGCCGTCGCGCGAGTAGAAGATCTGGATTTCACTCACCAGCGCCTCCTGAGAGACAGTGGTGCCGCGGCCGTCGAAGACCACGACCACGTTCACCCCGGTCCAATCCTGGTAGTCGCGCAGTTGCC
>JBPCRH010000281.1:0-11780 GCA_050997075.1 Chthoniobacterales bacterium | reverse complement strand
CGAAGCAGGCAGGGCATGAGGTCACAGTGCCTTTCACGCCGGGCCGGATGGATGCTTCGCAGGAGCAGACCGATGTAGAAGCCTTCGAACCGCTCGAGCCGATCGCGGACGGTTTCCGCAATTACGTGAAAGCAAAATACCCGATCCCGGCGGAAGCGTTGTTGATCGACAAAGCGCAGCTGCTCGGTCTAACCGCGCCCGAAATGACGGCGCTCGTTGGCGGCATGCGCGTCTTGAACACCAACGTGGGCGGAACGAAGCACGGTGTCCTGACCGAGCGGCCGGAAGCCCTAACGAACGACTTCTTCGTGAACCTCCTGACGATGGCGACGGAATGGAAGTCGGTCTCGGACGACGCGTCGGAGTTTGAAGGAGTCGATCGCCAGACCGGTGCGAAGAAGTGGACCGGCACGCGTTACGATCTCGTCTTCGGCTCTAATGCTATTCTCCGCGCCCTCGCGGAAGTTTACGCGAGCGCCGATGGCGGGAAGAAGCTGGTGCACGACTTCATCGCCGCGTGGGACAAGGTGATGAACCTGGATCGCTACGATCTGGCGACGGGCTAACGCCTACTTTAGGCGGTCCGCTTAGGGTAACAAGGAGGGGCGCTTTGTAACCACCGCTCCTTGGGATAGCGGCGAAGCCTACTTGCCCGAGCACACCTTGCCCGGCAGCGTGAGGTGACGACACTCGTAGACGAAGCGCTAATAGATTATTGGCCTCGAAGGAAACACGCAACCCGCGAAGTCTTTCAAGATGTTACGCGGAGTCAGGTGAGGAAGGTCGAGCGTAAGGTAACGAAGAGGAATTTGAAGCACGACCGGACGCGTCAGGCCAAGGCACGAATCACGGTCGCGCTCAGCGGCACACGGATATCACTCGTGCCAAGCTGTGCTTCGATTTCACGAATAACTGCTTCACGAATCGTCGGGAGCAAGCTCGCATCGCGCTCCGTGATCGCGACGGCGATCGGGTTGCCTTCGATTAAGCCAATCGCGCCCGATTCCGCGGAGCGGATGACGCCGGTCCTGGTCACGGTCTCGATGGCGATGTCGTGAAATCCGGTTTGCTCGAGCAGTTGCCGGATCTCGGCGTGGTTGTGATAACTAAAAGGCACTTCGTAGAAGTCGGGCGGATCGTTCGGGAAGAAGCTGCGCACGACGCGGTGCGCGAGTTGGGGGAACGGGTTCTTGTCGATCGCGTCCCAGACATTGAAGAGAAACTGCCCGCCCGGGCGGAGGACGCGCCGAGCTTCCCGCGCGGCGAGAGACTTGTCGGGCACGAACATAATCGCGAACTGGCAGACGACCGCGTCGAAGGAAGCATCCGCGAACGAAAGCGCAGTAAAATCCGCCGTCGCCCAGGTAATCGCCGGCTCCGGGGGCGAATGCTCCCGCGCGTAGCGCAGCATCGATTCGCTCAAGTCGGTCGCGGTGAGCTGAACGGACGCCGGAAACTTCCGGCGCAAAGTCCGGGTAACGATCCCGGTGCCGCAAGCCAGTTCGAGCAGCCTGGCCGCGTCCGGTAACTCCAGCCGCGCCGCCAAGTCATCGGCGTAGGGCTGAAACAAAACCGGCCCAAGGTGCTCATCATAAGCCGCCGGAATCGAGCCCGCGAAGACTGCGCTTTTATCGTTCATGGTGGTCCGGGCTTAGTAGGACAAGCGCCAGAAACGTTTGTCGCTCGCGGGGTCGAAGACTTCGTCGACGATGCGGTCTTCGAAGATGGAGGTCGCGGCCGGAAGAGCGCTTTGCACCGGCCAGGTTGTAAGGTCGGTGGAACGCCCCAGGATGAGGGGCACACCGAGCGGCGCGAGGAAATGAAGGCGCGCCCTCCCGGCCGCCGAACTCAGGGAGAGGATATCGAGATGGGGCGGAAATTTCGCGAGGGCGAGAAGATTCGGCTCGCTCCAGAGACTTAGCGCAAATTGGTAGAAGGTCGGCAAGCGCCCGCTCCAGGCGGCTTCGTTGTGAACCGCGCCGCACTTCGGATACATGAGCAGGTCGCGATTCACGGCGTAACCGACATCGAGCCATTTGTTGTAGGCGGTAAAGGCGTCGAGCCAATATGTGTCGGGGTTATCCTGCGAGGAAGAACTCTCAGCGCTCCCGATATCCAGGTAGATGCTGAGAGGTAGCTTGGGCGCGGGGAGAAGAGTGTTCGTGCGGAAGTTAGGACCGGCCCAGAAAGCCGGCGAAAAGATGCCGACCGTGCCGAAGACCGCGCTATTCGTCATCCCCATATAAGCGGTGAGGAGGCCGCCTAACGAAGAGCCGGCGGTGAGGTTGGCGGCGGGCTGGGCCGGCTGACCCGGCTGGTTCAGAGTGCGATAGTTATAATCCAGCGTCGGCAGGACGTTGTCGCGCAGGAACTGGACATACTTATCGGCGGTGCCCGCGGGCTGGCCCGTCAACTGATCGCCGGGCGGGATATACTCGACGAGTCGGTTACTGCCGTAGTCGTTGCCATTGTCGATCGCGACGAGGATGGCTTCGCGCATCCGGCCCTGGCCAATCTCATAGTTGGCGATGCGGTCGGCGTCCCAAGTGCCAAAGGTGCCGCCGGGGAAGAAAACGTTTTGACCGTCGTGGAAGTAAACGACCGGATAACGCTTGTTCGTATTCTCCGGATAACCGCGCGGGAGATAGATATGGACGTTCCGGCCGGGGATTCCGTCCACGCTGCTGTTGACGAAGCGGTTGGTGATCGACGAAGACGAGACCGTCGCGGGCGGCTGATAGTTATAGACCTGGCCGTCCTGGACGGTAAAGACATCGAG
Organism: Chthoniobacterales bacterium; assembly: GCA_050997075.1. Classification (GTDB taxonomy): domain Bacteria; phylum Verrucomicrobiota; class Verrucomicrobiia; order Chthoniobacterales; family UBA10450; genus Palsa-1392. The sequence continues at coordinate 9,001 of JBPCRH010000281.1, read as the reverse complement.
GCTTGTGCGATAGTTATAAGGCGCGCTGAGTGACTGGTAGGGAACGGGGATCGCCGGCGCGGCGCCTTGCGGCGTGTTCTGCGGTGGCGCGGGCGCGTTGTCGTAGTGACCGGCGCCGTCGTTGAAGACAAACTCTATCTCGTCCGCGGGCGCGGCGACGCTGCCCAACTCGAAGACATTCTCCGCCGGCGTGCGGCCCTGGCCGACGCGTGTCATCGGGACCTGAGTGAAGCTGCCGTTCTGCGTGTTATCGCGGTAGACGATATTCGCCGAGCTCCAGGAGGAGTAATACCGCACGAATTTACCGGCGTAAGGCGGCGCGGGCGCGCTCGGGACGGTAAGCACAAGCGACGAGCCGAGCGCGGTCGAGCTGCTGTCGCAGTAACTCGACGTCGAGATAGCGTGCTTGTTGTAGGTGTAAGTCACGGCCGCGCCCGCTTCGAGGGCGACGGAGCCGGACCAGATATTCCCCGCCGACCAATGGAGTTTCACGCCAAACTGCTGGATCCCGCCAGAACTAAAGTCGCGATGCGCGCCCGAAACGAAGACTTCGTTTCCCGCCCCGACGTCCTGGGTGATGGAGAAGGGGACCGGAACGCGCGCCGGGTTCCCTGCGAATGCGGCGGGAGTGAGAAGGCAAACCAGCGCCGCGAAGCCGAGCCAGGTAACCAGCGAGCGTTGTCGCCTGGGGTGCATGCGCATCAGGCGAGGGTTGTAGGTGAAAAGCGACGACCTGTCAAAAGCGAACGGGTTGGACCGAAATAGTCGCTGACAGTTTTAGGTTGGCTTTAAGTCAAAAACCCCGGCGTGGCGACGTGTGGGAAATAGGAGGTAGAAAGGAGAAAGAGCTTTTAGCGGTCGCGCAGGGCTTTGAGGATGGCTTGAGTAACCTGTTCGTGGTCGAGCCTGGAAGTGTCGATCGCGAAATCAGAGGCCGCCGCGTAGAGAGGCTTCCGTTCGCCGAGCAGGCGCTTGATCGTCGCGGTCGGGTTGGGCGTTTGCAGGAGGGGGCGGTCTTTCCGACGCGCGAGTCGTTCCTGGAGGGCGGCCAGCTCCGCGGTCAACCACACCACCGTCCCGAGCGCCTGGAGCCGGCGGACGTTTTCTTGGCGCAGAACGATCCCGCCGCCGGTTACGATCACGGCCGCGGGACCGACATCGAGCTTGGCCAGAGCCGCCGTCTCTTCCTCGCGGAAGCGGGCTTCGCCCAGTTGCGCGAAGATCGCCGGGATCGAGAGGCCCAGTTCCGCCACGACCATCTCGTCGGTATCGAAGCGCGGCCAGCGGAGTTTCCGGGCGAGCAGGCGGCCGACCGACGATTTCCCGCTGCCCATGAAACCGATGAGGACGATCGAGCGCGGCGGTGGAGTCACTTCGGACTATGGAGCCTCAGGCGCCATTGCCAAAGTGCACGGTGCGCGCTTTCTGGGGATAGATTCAGCGCTTTCCTGCGCCCGCCAACTGCGGCTGCGACAGGACTCAGGCGACGACCACCGTCTTCGCATTCATGAACTCATGCAGGCCTAACGAGCCTAACTCCCGGCCGTAGCCGGAACGTTTCACGCCGCCGAAAGGCAGGCGCGGATCGGACGCGACCATGGTGTTGAGAAAGACCATGCCGGCCTCCAGTTCGCGCGCGAAAAGTTCCTGCTCGGCCGGGTCGTTCGTCCAGGCGCTCGCGCCGAGGCCAAAGGCGCTCTCGTTCGCGAGCGCGATCGCCGCGGCCGCGTCTTTGGCCCGAAAAAGGAGCGCGACCGGACCAAAGACTTCTTCGTGGTAAGCCGGCGCTTCCTTCGGAATCTCGGCGAGGACGGTTGCGGGGTAGAAGTTCCCCGGGCCTACGGGAATTTCGCCGCCGCAAAGCAGCCTGGCGCCCGCCGCGACGCTCGCGCGCACCTGCTTTGCAACACCCTCACGGATAGACGCGGTCGCGAGCGGCCCGAGGTCGGTCGCGACCGCAAACGGGTCGCCCAGCTTCAGCGCTTCCATCCTGGCGACGAAGCGCCTAACGAATTCATCGTAGATCTCGTCCGCGATCAGGAAGCGCTTCGCGGCGATGCAGGATTGGCCGTTGTTCTGCGTGCGCGCGGTCACTGCGGTCACGAGCGCTTCGTCGAGGTTCGCGCTCGGCATGACAATAAACGGATCGCTCCCGCCCAGCTCGAGGACGCATTTCTTGATTTCGCTCCCGGCCACCGCCGCGACCGCGGCCCCCGCGCGATCGCTCCCGGTCAGGGTCACGGCCACGACGCGGCGATCCCGGATGATGTCAGCGACCTTGTCCGATTCGACGAGCAGCGTCTGGAAAACTCCTTCGGCCGCGCCCGCGCGGCGCCAAAGATCCTCGATCGCGAGCGCGCATTGCGGGACATTCGCGGCGTGCTTGAGCAGGCCGACGTTGCCGGCGAGGAGCGCGGGTGCGGCGAAGCGGAAGACCTGCCAGAAGGGAAAATTCCAGGGCATGATCGCGAGCACGGGACCGAGCGGCTCCCAGCGCACTAAACTGCGTGCGGCGCCCGTCTGAATCGCTTCCTCCTCGAGAAAACGCGCGCCGTTCTCAGCGTAATAGCGACAGCCGTTCGCGCATTTGCGCACCTCCGCCCGCGCGGCCTCGAGCGGCTTTCCCATTTCCAGGGTGATGATGCGCGCGAGCTCCTCGACTTCGTTTTCCAAAAGCTCCGCCGCCTTCGCCAAGAGTGCGGCGCGCTCCGCGACGGGGCGACGGCGCTGTGCGCGAAAAGCCCGCGCAGCGGTGGCCAATTTCTGCTTGAGCTCCGCTGGCGTCAGTTCGCTGAACTCGCGCAAGGTCTCGCCGGTGGCCGGATTGGTAGAACGAATCGCCATCTCGAAGTGAACAGCGGCTCATCCGCGGTGACAAGCGACCCGCGCTAATCCGGTTGCGCCTTCCCTCTCTTCTACGATAGACTCCGCTTCGCCACGTGAAAAATTTCCTCAAGCAAACTCTCCGTAACCCCGCCTCGATTGCCCTTGCCCTTTTCGTAGCCGTCGGAGTGGTCGGTTGCGGCGAGGGAAGCGCGCCCGAGGATGTCGCCGCATCCGCCGAGGAAACGGTCGTCCCGCAAGACCCGCTCGATGGTAAAATCAACGACTACGGGAAGCTGGTGAAGGATTATCGTAAGGTCGCGCGGAAGCATGCCGCGGGCGACGTCAGCGTGACCCTGCTCTACATCGACTTGCGTCACCAGACCGAGACCGCGACCGCCCAGCTCCAGCAGCAGAGCGCACAGATGAAGCCGGCCCAGGCCCGGCGCTTGGCCAAGCTTTCCGCCGCGGTCGCGCCTTACCTGAAAGAATAGCGCGGTCTGCGCGCCCACCGCGCGCGAGCGATAGCCGATGAAAACGAAACTTATCTCTCTCTTCACGGCCGGAATGATCTCGGCTCTCTCGGCCGCCGCGCCTTCCGACTACGTCCAGTCGATCGAGAAATGGCGCCACGACGAGGAAGCGGACCTGAAGAAAGAGAACGGCTGGCTGACGGTCGCCGGGCTTTTCTGGCTGAAGGAAGGAGTAAACACCGTCGGCCCCGGCGCGGATTACGACGTGCGCCTGACCGATAACTCCAAGCCTGGGAAATTCGGCGAGATTGATTTTCATGAGGGGACCGCGATCTTGAAAGTCGCCGACGGCGTGGTCGCGACTTGTCAGGATCAGCCGGTGACGACCATGACTCTGGTATCGGACGAAAAGGGGAAGCCTTCCGAAATTCACACCGGCAGTCAGATGTTTTATTTCATCCGGCGCGAAGATCGCTTCGGCATCCGGCTGAAGGATAACGAGAGTAAGACCCGGCTCGCTTTCAAGGGCATGAAGTGGTTCCCAATCGACGAGAGTTATAAAGTTACGGCCCGGCTCGAGGCCTTTCCCGAGCCGAAAGAGATCATGGTGCCCAATGTCCTGGGCGGTCATTTCAAGATGATGAGCCCGGGCCTGCTCAAGTTTGAGCTCAAGGGCAAGCCTTACTCGCTGCAACCGGTGAACGAAGATGACGGAACGCTTTTCCTCATCTTTCGCGACGAGTCGAACGAGACCACGACCTATGACGCCGGGCGTTTCCTTTACGCTGAGAAAGCGGTCAACGGCGAGACCGTGCTCGACTTCAATAAGGCGCAAAACCCGCCCTGCGCTTTCACGCCCTACGCGACCTGCCCGCTTGCTCCGGACGGGAACACGCTGGCCTCTGCCGTTCCCGCGGGGGAGAAGCGCCCGTAGGTCGATGGAATAAAAGGGCAACTATTTAGTTGCACTATAAAAAGAAGGCTACATAATGCAACCATGAAGTTGCATAACACGACGGATCGGATCGAAAAAGAGATTGTGTTGAAGGCACCGCGGGCGCGCGTCTGGCGGGCCCTGACGGATTACCGGGAGTTCTCCCGCTGGTTCGGGGTGGATCTGGAGTCACCTTTTATCGCCGGGCGAACGACCTGCGGGAATATCACCGTTCCCGGCTACGAACACATCCGGATGGAAGTGACCGTGCAGAAGCTAGAGCCGGAAAGCAGCTTCTCCTACACTTGGCATCCTTACGCGACCGATCCCGCGGTCGATTACTCGGAGGAGACACCGACGCTGGTCCAGTTTCACCTCGAGGAAAAGGACGGCGGCACCTTGCTCACGATTACGGAGTCAGGCTTCGACCAGGTTCCTGCGGCGCGGCGCGAGGAAGCGTTCCGGATGAACGACGGCGGCTGGTCGCAGCAGATCAAGGATATCCAGGAGCATGTCGAGCAGGGTAGCTGACGCGCCCCGGCAGGCCACGGTCTTTGCGGCGCTCTGCGACCCCACGCGGCTCGCGCTGGTTACCCGGCTCTGCCGCGACGCGCCTTGCTCGATCGCGCAACTGGCCAGCGCTTCTCCGCTCACCCGGCAGGCGATCACGAAACACCTCCGCGTGCTCGAGGGCGCCGGGATCGTGCGCGCGGAGACGATCGGGCGCGAGCGCGTCTTTGAGCTCAAGACGGAGCCGCTCGCGGCGGCGCAGAGTTATCTTCACACCATCGCGCAGCAGTGGGACGCAGCGCTCGCGCGGCTGCAGGCTTTCGTGGAAAAAGAGAGCTAGTCGTGGAGGCCTCGCTGGCCCTCCCCGTCTGGGTTAGCGTGGCGACAACATGAAATTTCTGATCACGAACGACGACGGGATCGACGCAGACGGTCTGGCGACTTTGGCGACGGCCGCCCGCGCCCATGGCGAGACAGTGGTGGTCGCGCCCGCCGGCCCGCAGTCAGGGGTGAGTCATGCCGTGACCTGGCACGGCGGCGTCCGGATTGAGTCTCTCGAACCCGAGCACTTCGCGATTCATGGAACGCCGGCTGATTGCACCCGGCTTGGTCTGCTCCATCTCGCGCCGGACGCAGGTTGGGTCCTGAGCGGGATCAATCACGGCGCGAATCTGGGCGCCGATGTTTACTACTCCGGGACGGTCGCGGCCGTGCGCGAAGCGGTGTTGCACGGCTGGCCGGGGATTGCCTTTTCCCACTACCGCCGCGACGGCGTGGAGTATGATTGGGCGCGCGCCGGACGCTGGATCGCGCCGGTTCTCGCCGACCTGCTCGCGCGTCCGCTCGAGGGCGGACTTTTCTACAATGTCAATCTCCCGGTTCTGCCGGCCGACGCGCCCGATCCGGAGGTCGTTTGGTGCGCGCTGGATCCGGCGCCGTTGCCCTTGAATTACCGGCACGAAGAAGAGAGCGGCCTTTACTACGCGGGCGCCTATCACCTGCGTGAGCGCACGCCCGGCGCGGACGTCGATATCTGTTTCGGCGGCTCGATTTCGGTGACGGCGGTGCGGCTGCTCTGATTCTGATCGAGGCGGAGTCCGCGCAGCCTGTCGTTGACTCTGGGGCTGCGCGACGGTTACCTTGGCGGAATCATGGGCGATAAATCTCCGAAGGCGAATCAGAAACAGAAGGCGCAGCAAAAGGGCAAGGCAGCCGGCGCGGCGCAGAAAAAAAACGCGAATGCCAACGCGGCGCGCACCACTCAGAAACCGAAGAAATAATTTTGGCCAGACCAAATTATTCCGGCGAAAAACGCCGCAAAGAGCTCGAGAAAAAGAAGAAAAAAGAAACGAACAAGCAGCGCAAGCTGGAAAACGCCGACAACCCTTCTTCTCCGGAAACTGGCGACGAGTCAGGCGCTCCATCCGAGCAACCGGCGCAGCCGTTGTAGCTGAAGGATTCGGCGACGCGGGAAAGGATCGCTTCCTCTCCTGCGTTCCTCAGAGCGCATCTCATAAATAAGCGGTGTCATCCTGAGTCGGCGAAGCGCGGCGAAGGATCTCGCAAGCATCTTTTCATCTCCCGTTGGAGAAGAGACTCGAGCAACGCTTGCGAGGTCCCTCGCTCTGCTCGGGATGACACATCCTCCGCCGTCCCTGATCGCCGGCCGCGGCGATCTTTAGAGGGCGTCTGGTAAGTCGCCGGACTTCATTCCTGGAGCGAATCCGCCCCGGCAGGGTGCGCTTCGAATTTGGTTCCACGCCCGGCGTCGCAGGAGTTCCGCCCTCCAGACTTGTCGACTTTCCAGACGTCTCTTTAGGCCACGACCGTAGCGGGACCGGCTGGGGTAGGTGCCGCCTCGGGAGTTATCTCGGGCTTGTCCGTGATGAGTCGGCGCAGGAAGGGATTGAGCGCGACGAGCGCGACACCCACCGCGAGACTGCCGAGACCGAGGTAGGTAAAGAGCGTGGCGTAGCCGGCGTTGGTGGCCGCAGCGTTCGTGCCGGTCGGCTCGGGAATCATGCCGGAGAAATCGCCCGCGAAGAGCGAGGCGAGGCCCGTCACGAGCATCCAACTGCCCATCATCACACCCTGGTATTGCTTGGGCGCGAGCTTGCCGATCATGGCGTAGCCGATGGGCATGATGAGCAGTTCGCCGATGCTCTGGAGCACGTAGCTCGCGAATAGCCAGGCGAAGGCGCTCTTGCCATCCACGCCCGCCAGCTTGATCCCCACCGGGAGAATAAGAAAAGCGACCGCCATTAAGAGCAACGAAGCCGCAAATTGCTTCGGCACATCGATGTTCCAACCGCGCGCCCGCAGGCGGGTAAACCAGGCCGCGAGGAGCGGTCCGCCGACCACGATGCAGACGGTGTTGATGTTCTGAATCCACTGCGGCTGAATCGGCATCGCACCGAGCATCAAGTTCACGTTATGGACCGCGAAGAGCATCAAGCCGCTCGGCGCCATCTGGTAGAGCGACCAGAACATGAGCGAACCCAGAGTTAGAATCAGGTAGGCCGTCATGTTCCGCCGCTCGCGGCGATCGGGATGGCGCACGGTGAGGTAGACCAGCGTCACCGCGACCCCGGCGCAGATGGTCTTAAGAATGATCTCGGTGCCGCCCGGGCGTTGGAGCATAAACCAGACAACCTGGACGAGACCGATGAGAATGGCGATGCCCCCGAGCTGGCGCATGCGGAACTGCTTCGGCGTGGCCTCGAGTAGTGAGGTGTTGCGATCGGTCAGCGTCTTCCAATTGAAGAAGGCGAGGAGGATGGCGACGAAGTTACCGAGCGTCGCGAAGATAAAAAGACTCGCATAACTCTCTGTCCCCTGGAAGTAGCCGGCGACCGCGAAGCCGATGACGAAGCCGACGTTCATGCCTGCGTAATTCCAGAGGAAAGCGCCCTCGCGACGCGGGTCATCCGAGCTGAAGCGCTGAGTCAGCATCATGTTGATGCAGGTAACGTTCAGACCGCTCCCGGTGAGGAAGAAAGCGAGCCCGAGATAGAACAGCGCGAGCGTGCCTAACGAGATGCAGGCGCAGCCGACCACCTGCAGCGCCATCCCGCCGACGAAGAGATTGCGGTTCGAGAGGAAGCGGCCGCCGAGGTAGCCGCCGAAAAGATGCAGACCATAATTAAAAGCGCCGAACACGCCCATCAGCGTGGTCGCTTCCTTCACGCCGAGTCGCAGATGCTTCGTCGCGTAGAGGACGAGCGTCGAGTAAAGAACGGCGAAGCCGAGCGTCGCGAAGATCTGAATGAAGAACAACGTGGCCGCTCCCTCCGGAGCCGCGGAGAAATGACGCTTGGACGAATTCATCGGCTGCTCTTGTCGCAGCCCGCGCCGGGCGCTGTCAAGCCGCGCCTGCGTCCCGGTTCCTCGGCCAGTAACGCGCTCGTCCGACGAAAACAAGACTGGCGTCCTCGTCGCGGAACACGCCGGTTGCAGGGACGCCTAAAGATTATAGGCCAGCTTGTGCGTCGGCTGATAGAGTTGCATGTCGTCCGCCCCGGGCACCATCACCATGATGATGCGACCGTAGATCTGTTCCTCGATCGGACCGCGGAACTGCGCCCCTTTCGCCTGCAACTCCGCCACCGTCGCCTCGAGGTCGTCGCACATGAGCGAGATCGCGTGCTGCCGCGGGTGATCATAGGTCTTGCCTTCCCAGACGCTGTGCGTCGGGTGCACCCCCATCTCGCTCGGCCCCGATCGGAAGATGAGCCAGTCCTTATCCCAATCTTCGGCCACATACTTCCAGCCGAGCACGTCCCGCAGAAACGCCCGCGTAGCCGTCGCATCGTCGGAGTAAATTAAGGTATGGATTGAGGTAATCATAAGGTCGCCAGTCTATGGCGTGCTTTGCCTGAAGCGAAGGCGATTTACGCGGCGCTCTGCACGCCCGTGTTTATTGTTTATCAATAAAACACTTGCCACTTATCAATAAACATATTATTGCTTTTCGATATGAGAGCCACTGCAATTGAAAACTTCAACCCTAAAGCCGTCCCCGCTGCCCTGACCGTTTCGCGGGTTGCGCTGCGAATCCTCCTAGTCCTCAACTGGGTTTACGCCGCCGCGATTCTGACGGGTCTAATTGGCAGCTTTACCGCCGAAAGAATCGTCATGACCGCGATCGGCGTTCCGCCGTCGCCGGAAACCGAGCCGCTGATCCAGGGCATGCGCGCGATTGCGCTGCTGGGCCTCGTCAGCATTCCCATGCACTACTTGATCCTCAGGCGTCTGCTCGACA
>JBPCRH010000260.1:0-7829 GCA_050997075.1 Chthoniobacterales bacterium | reverse complement strand
CCGCGTGCGTTCTGATCACGGTTTTCGCGCTCGCGACCTCGGCGGCGGAAGCGGCGGTCGGGCTTGCGCTCGTGATCGCGGTTTACCGGCATTACCGCACGACCGACGTCGAGCAACTCGACGAGCTGAAAGGATGAACCACGTCATGGGCGCGCATCTTTGGTTGATCCCGCTCGCGCCGCTCGTGGCGGCATCGATCATCCTTGGCCTAACGAGTGCGCGCCGGCAGCTTTCGGCCGGGATCGCGATCGGCGCTCAGGTCGTGGCGTTCCTGCTCGCGCTCGCGGCTTTTCGCCTCACTCTCGGCGCTGGCGTTCCGCGCGAGTTTCACAATTTCACCTGGTTCACTTTCGGCGCGCAGACCCTCCGGCTCGGGTTCGTCCTCGATCCGCTCGCGGCGGTGATGCTCCTCATGATCACGTTTGTGAGCCTCTGGATCTTTGTTTTCAGCGTCGGCTACATGGCGACGGACAAAAACTTCAGTCGCTTCTTTGCTTACCTCTCGTTTTTCTCCGCGGCCATGCTCGGCGTCGTTGTCGCGAACAGCCTCCTTCTCCTGTTCATCTGCTGGGAACTGGTTGGGCTCGCGTCCTATTTGCTCATCGGTTTTTGGATCCACAAACCGAGCGCGGCGGCTGCGGCGAAGAAGGCCTTCATTACCACGAGGATCGGCGATCTCGGTCTTTTTCTCGGGATGCTCTGGCTCTATGGACGGAGCGGGACGCTCCTTTTTTACGATGGCGGAAACGGGGCGCTGGAAAGCGCGGGGCTGCTGTCGTTAAGCGGGAGCGCCACCTTCATCGCGCTGCTCGTTTTCTGCGGCGCGGCGGGGAAATCGGGGCAGTTTCCGCTCCACGTCTGGCTGCCCGACGCGATGGAAGGTCCGACCCCGGTGAGCGCGTTGATCCATGCCGCGACGATGGTGGCGGCCGGTGTTTTTCTGGTCGCACGAGTCTATCCGCTCTTCGTTGCCGGGGGCGCTGACCCCGGTGGGAACGGCCTCAACGCGACCGGCTACAACGGCGCCATCCCGCCGCTTACGGTCGTGGTCTGGATCGGCGTGGTCACGGCGCTCATCTCGGCGCTGATCGCGCTCGCGCAGTGGGACATCAAACGCATCCTCGCCTATTCCACCGTCTCGCAACTCGGGCTCATAATGGTGTCGTTAGGCGTCGGCGGCGTGGCCGCGGGGATCATGCACCTGCTCGCGCATGGTTTCTTCAAGGCGCTGCTCTTTCTTGGTTCTGGCTCGGTCATTCATGGGTGTCATGAGGAACAGGACATCCGAAAAATGGGCGGGCTGCGCGGGCCGATGCCGCTGACTTTTGCGACCTACGCGATCGGCATGATGGCGTTGAGCGGGGTGCCGCTGTTCTTTGCGGGCGCTTGGACGAAGGAGGAAATCCTCCACGCGACCGCGCTCTGGCCCGGGTCGCGCCTGCCCTATTTTCTGATGCTCGCGGGCGTGGTCCTGACCGCGCTCTACATGACGCGACAGATGCTTTACGTCTTCTTCGGCGCGCAGCGGGAGGCCGCGGCGCACGCGCACGAAAGCCCGGCGGTGATGACGCTGCCGCTGGCGGTGCTCGCGGTCTGCGTGGTGGTGCTGAGCCTGGTCCTCACGCCGGCATGGCCCTGGCTGCACAGCTACCTTTCCGGAGAGGAAGCGCGCTGGAATCCCGCGCTCCTGTTCCAGCCAGGGCTCTTCATTGCTCTCGCGCTGGTGGGGCTCGGCATTGGGCTTGGAGTTTTAGTTTATCGGCGCGCCGGTCCGCGCGATGCCCTGGAAGAGATGGCTCCGGGAGTGTTTAGGTTTCTCGCGCACCGGATGTGGCTCGACGAGCTCTACGACGCGACCATTCTCGCGCTCGCGCGCGGCGCGGCGTGGCTCGCGGATTTCCTCGATCGTTTTCTCTGGGACGGACTCGTTAGGCTGGTGAGTGGGAGCGGGCAATCGTTAGGCAGCCTAACGAAAAGCTGCGACGAGCGCGGAATCGACGCGAGCGTCAACGGCACCGCCGGCGCGACCCGCGGCCTCGGACGCTGGCTCGCCGCGGGGCACTCCGGGCAGGTGCAGAGTTACCTCGGCGCGGTCGCGCTCGGGATGGTGACGCTGCTCATTCTCTACGCATGGCTCACCTGATCGCGGGACTCATTTTTCTCCCCGTGCTCGGCGCGCTTTTTGTCAGCGTGACGCCGCAACGCTCCGCGCGCGCGGTTGCGCTCGGGACCACTTTTGCCACGGCGCTCTGCGCGTTCATGCTCTGGCGCGGCTTCGATCCGGCAACCGCGGGCCTGCAAATGGCGGTGCGGCACGCGTGGATTCCGGCGATCGGCGCGGAACTTCATTTCGGCCTCGATGGCTTGAGCCTTCTGCTCGTGCTCCTGACCTCGCTCGTCTTTCCTTTCGCGCTCTGCGCGAAGAAAATGGGACGCGGTTTCTACGCGCTCCTCCTCGTGATGCAGGCGGCGCTCTACGGCACCTTCACCGCGCAGAATTTCGTCCTCTGGTTTCTCTTCTACGAGATGAGTTTGCTCCCGGCGTTTCTGCTCATCCGCGTCTGGGGCGGGGCGGGCCGGGGGCGCGCGGCAACGAAGTTTTTTCTCTACACCTTTCTCGGGAGCGTCGCGCTCCTGCTTTCCTTTCTCGGGATTTACCTGGCGCGCGGGACGTTCGATTTCGCGGAATTGGCGTCGTTAGGCAAAAGCGGTTTGCTCACGGGGAATGCGCGCTGGTTCGCCTTTGGCGGGATCTTCCTCGGGCTGGCGGTGAAGGTGCCGCTCTTCCCGTTTCACACCTGGCTGCCGGACGCCTACGAGGCGGCGCCGACCGGCGCCGCGATGGTCCTGACCGGCGTGCTCTCGAAGATGGGCGTTTACGGTTTCATTCGCCTGCTCCTGCCGCTTTTCCCGAATGAAGTCCGGACGCTGGGCCCCTGGCTGCTCGGGCTCGCGGTATGTTCGATCGTTCTGCCCGCGCTCGCGGCCTGGGCGCAGCGGGATTTGAAACGGATGATTGCTTATCTGTCGATCAATCATCTCGGGTATTGCCTGCTCGGTCTCTTCGCGGTGACGGCGACGCGCACGGTCCCGCCGCAGGAGGCGGAAGCGGCCCTGAGCGGCGTTTTCCTGCAGATTTTCAACCATGGCCTGACCGCGTCCGCGCTCTTCTATTTCGCCGGTCTGCTCGAGCAACGCCGGGGCGCGCGCGGGCTGGGCGATTTCGGCGGGCTCATGCAAACCGCGCCGCTCCTCTGCGGCTGGATGAGTGTGGCGATGTTCTCGTTGTTAGGCTTGCCCGGGTTGAATGGATTTGTCGGCGAGTTTCTGATCTTCAAGGGTGCGTTTGCGCTCGTGCCGATTTTTAGTGCCATCGCGGTGCTCGGGTTGCTCTTCACCGCGATCACGCTCTTGCGCGCGATGCAGCTCTTGTTTAGCGGACCGCTCCCGGAGGGCGGCGGCATTTTCCCCGATCTCCGCCTTGGCGAAAAATGGATCGTCGTGCCGGTTGCGCTCGTCCTCTTCGTGCTCGGGATTTATCCGCAACTCCTCCTCTCCTTCCTCAACGCCACCGTCACGCAGATGGCGCGATTGTTAGGCTAACTCCTGATGAAGAGAGCCATCGTCCCCGTCACGCAGATCGCGCAATCGATCCACTTTTTGCGCGGTCAAAAGGTCCTGCTCGATGTCGATCTCGCCGTGCTCTACGAAGTCCCGACCGGTCACCTGAACCGTGCCGTGAAACGGAACCGGAGCCGGTTCCCGAGCGACTTCATGTTTCGGCTCACCCGGAAGGAATCCGAAATCTTGAAATGCCAAATTGGCATTTCAAGTTGGGGCGGACGGCGTGGATTGCCGTATGCGTTTACCGAGCAGGGCGTGGCCATGCTCTCGAGCGTCCTGACGAGCGAGCGTGCGGTGAAGGTAAACATCGCGATCATGCGCGCTTTTGTGAAGTGGCGGGAGATGCTCGACACCAACCGGGAGTTGGGGCGCAAGTTTTCCGAGCTTGAGAAGCGCGTCGCGCAACACGACGGCGAGATCGCCGCGATCATCGATGCGATCCGGCAGTTGATGGCGCCGGGGAAAAAGCCGGCACGCGAGATTGGCTTTCACGCGCGGGAATCGCCGCCGCGGTACGGAGCACGCAAACGCCGATGATCGCCTGGACGATTTACCTTACGGTTGCGGGCGCGGTCGGCGTTTTGTTGCTCCCGCGTTTTCTCGCGCGCTGGGTGGCGTTAGCCACGGCCGCCGCGGGATTTGGATTGAGCGCGGCGGCGCTCTTCGCGCCGGGCGCGGACTTCGCGCATCTGGTCACGATTGTGAGCGTTCCCTGGGTGCCGGCGCTGGGGATGAACTACCATCTCGCCGCCGACGGGATCAGCCTGACGCTGACTTTTGTGACCGGGCTGACCGCAGTGTGCGCCGTCCTCTTTTCTTGGAAAGTCACGGAGCGACCTAACGAATTCTTCTTCTGGCTCCTCCTCGTTGTGGCCGGCTCCTACGGAGTTTTCCTGAGCGCGGATCTCTTTCTCTTTTTCGTCTTTTACGAGCTCGTCATCATCCCGAAATACTTCCTCATCGTCCTCTGGGGTTCGACGAACAAAGAGCACGCCGCGATGAAGCTGACGCTCTATTCCTTCTTCGGCGGCGCGCTTGTTTTCATCGGCATCCTCGCCGCTTACACGACCGCCGGGACGCTCGATCTTGCGCAGCTTTCGCGCTTCGCCTTTCCCGCGTCGCTGCAGACCTGGGCGTTCCCGGTTTTGTTCCTCGGCTTCGGGATCCTCGCGGGCATCTGGCCGCTCCATACCTGGGCGCCGACCGGCCATGTCGCCGCGCCGACCGCAGGCTCGATGTTGCTCGCGGGGATCGTGATGAAGCTCGGCGCATACGGGGCGTTGCGGGTCGCGCTCAATCTCTTCCCGCTCGGCTTCGCGATGTGGAGCAAATGGATCGCGGTGTTTGCGGTCATCGGGATTGTCTACGCGGCGGCGGTGGCGCTGCGGCAGAACGATCTCAAGTTTGTCATCGGCTACTCGAGCGTGAGCCACATGGGCTTCATCCTCCTCGGGCTGGCGGCGGCGAATTCGTTAGGCGTGGCCGGCGCGGTCCTGCAAATGTTTTCGCACGAAGTCATCGGCGCGCTTCTTTTCGCGCTCGCTGGCGCGATCTATTTTAGGACGCATACGCGCAACCTCGACGACCTCTCCGGGATGGGGTTGAGCCGACGAATGCCGTTTCTTGCCTTCGCTTTTGTGATGGCGTCCGCGGCCTCGATGGGCATCCCGGGTTTTAGTGGCTTCGCGGCGGAAATCACGATTCTGCTCGGGGTTTGGAAGACCTTCCCAATCGCGTTTTGGATCACCGGCCTCGGGATGGTGCTGGTGGCTGCGTTCACCTTGCGCGCCTTACAGAAAACCTTTTTCCGCGACGATCGCCTGCCGGTGCCGGCGACCGCCGCGGCGTCTCACTCAGGGGGAGGCGGGGATCGGGTGACCTTCGCGGAAAAGCTCGGGGCGAGCCTGCTTCTGCTCGCGACTCTCGGGGTCGGGCTTGATCCCAAACTTCTTCTCGATCGCATTCAACCCGCGGTTGAAGCCATGCGTTTTATGCATCCGTGAACTACTACGACTACGTCCGATTGGGAGCGCCCGAGATCATTCTCGTGCTCGCGGCGCTGGCCGTGCTCGCGGCCGGTTTATTGCGCCAGCGCGTGCCGGGACTTTGTCCCGGGGTCGCGGCCGCCGGGTTGCTCTTCACGGCCGCGGCGGTTCTGCGGCTGCCGGCGCATGCCTCGCTCGCTCACGGGATGCTCGTGGTCTCGCCGCTCAATTCGCTCTTCCAGGTCATCTGCCTGGTGCTCGCGTTTTGCACGGTGATCCTGGCGAGAGCCGGGCGGCCCTTGCCTAACGAGGGTGAATTTCTGGCCCTCCTGCTGCTCGCCACGGTCGGGCTCCTGCTGCTCGTCGGAAGCGAGGAGCTGCTCATGATTTTCATCGGGCTCGAGCTGACCGGGCTCTCGCTTTACCTCATGACCGCTTTCGACAAATCCCGCCGCGAATCCGCGGAAGCGGGCCTGAAATATTTCCTTTTCGGCAGCGTGGCGAGCGCCTTCACGCTTTTTGGGATCAGCCTGCTCTATGGGTTTACAGGCACGACCGCGCTCGCGACGATCGCGCCGCGCCTCGCCGCGCACGCTTTGGAGCCGCTCCTGTTTGTCGGCGTGGTCATGACCCTGATCGGCTTTCTCTTCAAGGTCGCGGGGGCGCCTTTTCATCTCTGGGCGCCCGACGTTTACGAAGCCGCGCCGCTTCCGGCCGCGGCGTTTATTGCCTCGGGCTCGAAGGTCGCGTCGTTTGTCGTGCTCGGGAAAATTGTCTTCTTCGCTTTTCCTTTTCTGCCCGGAAGCGCGGCCTGGCATGGGCTCGCCGCGGGCTGGTCGCCGCTCCTCGCGCTCGTCGCCGCCGGTTCGATCGTGGTCGGAAATCTCGTCGCTTTGCGGCAGAAAAATGTTCGCCGGCTCCTCGCATATTCAGCCGTGGCGCACACCGGTTATACCCTTCTCGGATTGATCGCGGGCAGTCGCGAAGGCTTCGCGGCGACGCTCTTCTACACCACGATCTACGCGATCACGCTGGTCGGAGCGTTCGGCGTGGCCGGGTTCGTTAGGCGTGAAAACGGCGGCGACGATCTCGCCGATTTCGCCGGTCTAAGCGCGCGCGCGCCGCTCCTCGCCGGCTGCATGACCATCTTCCTGCTCTCGCTCGCGGGCCTCCCGCCGCTCGCCGGATTTTTCGGGAAGTTTTACCTCTTCAGCGCGGCGTTGCACGCGCCCGGGGCGGGGCACGGTCTGCTCTGGCTGGTGGCGCTGGCGCTCTTCGGCAGCCTCGTTTCGCTTTATTATTACCTGATCATTTTGAAAGCGATTTTCGTCCACGAATCGCAGACGACCGGTTTCGCGTTTCGGATCGCGCGGCTCCCCCGCCTTACCCTTTTGCTCCTCGCAGCCGCGATACTTCTGCTCGGGGTTTTCCCCGGGACGCTGGTCGAGCGGATCCTGGCGTCGTTTTTGTAACGGCCTTGCGACCCGAGAATTTGCGCGGTTGAGCTTGACCGCGGGGGCGCCGCGGCCAAAAAATCGCGCCATGAAAACTTCCAAGACTGCACTGACCCTGGCCGTCCTCGCGGCGGCTTTTCTTGCTCCGCAGCTCCGCGCCGAAGATGCCCAGCCGAACGAGGCCGAGCTGATGGCGAAAATGGCCGAGCTCGGCCAGCCGAACGAGAACCACCAACAACTCGCCCAGCTCGCCGGCAACTGGACCGACGAAATAAAAATGTGGATGGCTCCGGGTCAGCCGCCGCTCGTTTCCACCGGCACCTGCACGCGGAAGCCAATCATGGACGGGCGCTTCTACGAGGGTGAATTCAAAAGCGTGATGTCGATGCCCGGCCCGGACGGCAAGATGCAGTCGATGCCCTTCACCGGCGCCTCGCTCGAAGGCTACGACAACGCGAAGAAGAAGTTCATCTCCACCTGGGCCGACAGCATGGGTACTGGGATCATGATGTCGGAAGGCACCTACGATCCGGCGACCAAGACCTTCACCTACACCGCGGAAATGCAGATGCTCCCCGGGATGACGCGCAAGGTCCGCGAAGTGGTGAAGGTGATCGACCAGGATCACCACACCTTCGAGTTCTACGAAGACCGGGGCGGGAGGGAAACTAAAACGATGGAGATCGCCTACACCCGCGCGAAGTAGGAGTGCAGTCACACCCTGATCGATCGTCTTGAAACCCTGAGGCACTAAACGGTCATCCCG
>JBPCRH010000218.1:0-9292 GCA_050997075.1 Chthoniobacterales bacterium | reverse complement strand
GGCGACGGCAGCGCGGCCGGCCTGGAGCGCGGCCTCCTTTTGGCCGAGCCCGGCGTAGACCAGCCCGAGATAGCTCTGGGCGTCCGCCTTTTCGTTAGGCCGCTCGAGCAGCGGCTGCAGTTGTTTTCCCGCTTCGAGATAAGCAGCGCCAGCCGGGCCGGTCTCCCCTTTTAACGCCAGCGCCTCCGCCCGGAGCAGGCTGAGCGGCGCGAGGCTGTGTTCCCACCGCGTCATGAGCCAAGCCGGCGAATGCGCGATCGCGGCCAGCGCCTGGTCGGGTTGGCGCAGCTTCAGCGCGAGGCGAAAACGGGCGAGCGAAACGGTGCCCTGCGGGTCAAGGTCGGGCGGCACGGCCGCCAACAACTTTACGGCGCGGTCGATGTCACCCGCGAAGATCGCGTTCGTCGTTCGCTGCACGATCGCTTCGGTGTCGTCGGGGACGAGGGCGAGCGAACGCGCGAAGTAGGTCTCGGCCTCGGCGTAACGGCGCAGCGCGGTGAAGGAATTGGCAATCTCACGGGGGAGGGTTGAATCACGCGGATCGAGCACCATGGCCTGTTCCATCTCCGGGATGCCCCGCGTCGCGATCCCCTGGCGCCGCCGGACGTAGCCGATCGCGGCGATGGCGTCGGCATTGTTAGGCAGACTCGCCCGGGCGAGGTCAAACTCGCGCAGCGCCGCTTCGTAGGCGCGATGACCCCAATAGTGGACATAACCCATCGCGAGGTGCGCTTCGCCCAGGTCAGGCTGCAAGGCGAGCGCCCGCTCCGCATCGCTCTGGGCGGCGGCGAGGACTTCGCCCCGCTTATCGACGCCATACCATTGCAGATAACTCTCGAAGTAGGAGCGGAGCGCGTAAGCGAGCGCGAAATTCGGATCCGCCGCGATCGCGCCGCCAAACGCCGCCGCCGCCGCCCGGCTGCTCACGACCGGATCTTTCGCGCTGCTGGTTTGCAGTTGGTTGAAGAAGTATTTCCCCCTCAGGAAAAGATCGTAGGCCGCGGGATTCTTCGTCGGCACGTCAGCGATCCGCGCTGACTCGACCGGGAGCAACGTCGCTTTTAGTGCATCGGCGACGCTCTGCGCCACTTCGCTTTCGACCGAGAATATTTTCTTCGTTTCGCGATCGTAAGTCTCGGCCCAAAGATGCGTGTCGCTGGCCGCGTCGATGAGCTGGAGATTGACGCGGACCGATCCTTCGGCCCGTTGCACACTGCCTTCGAGAATCGTCGCGACGCCGAGCTGGCGTCCAATCTCGCGCAGGTTATCCGGCCGGCTCGCGTAACGCATGGTCGAGATACGCGAGATCACCTTAAGCGCGCTGATCTTGGCCAGGCGGGTCAGGATTTCGTCCTGAATCCCCTCGACGAAGTAGGCGTTCTCCTTCTCCGCGCTGAGGTTCTCGAAGGGCAGCACGGCGATCGACTTTGCGGGGGTGGGAGCTGCCTGGGCAGGCGCTGCAACCGGCCGGTCGGGCGTCGGCGCGTGCGCCCCCGCGCTGTAACGCCAGAGGAAGGCTCCGCCTAACGACAATAAGAGTGCCAGGATCAGGAGTTCCGTGCCGGTCGCTTTTTGCGCACCGCGTTCGCCGTGATACCACGCCAGCACCAGGGTAACGAAGAAGCCCACGACCAGGGCCAGAGTGATGCCGCGCCGCAAACCTTCCGGCCATTCGAACTGTTGGGCGACAACGTCGATGCCCTGCAGCAAAGCGAAGGCGGCCGCGCCGTAGGCGAGCGCCCACTGCACCAGCTTGCGTTGCTTCAGGCGTTGGAAAAAATCGTTCATCGCGTCGGCCGGCGATGCTTTAACGGGCTGAAAATAAAGCTCATGACCGACGTCGCCGCCGTCGTTTGTAAGCTGAAAGCACCGACATTGGGAAGCGGATGTTTCCCGGCGCGCGACGTCCGGGCCGCCGCCTCAGGCCGTGGGGCGGCGGCGCTCCCGGCGCAGCGTGAGCAGCATGCGCGCGATGAAGAGCGGCCGCGGCGGAATCCAGCCGAGTTGTTTCGCCATGCCGAGGTCGTCGCGGACGGCGTCGTGCTCCGCGATCGCGCCCTGCGCGATCTTAAACCAATGCGTCTGGCGGACCGCGAAAATCCGGCCATTGGAAGGAAAGGCGTCGGTGACGCGGCCATCGGGCGAATCGTGGACCACGAAGGGCCCGTGTTGGCGCGCGTGCCGTGTCACGCGCGCCACCGCGCGATCGCCCTCCAAGAGGATCTCGTGGAACTCGAAGCGCATCTCGGTGAATGCGCGGTGCAGCCATTTGATCGTCGCCTTCAACCCTTCCGGCCCGCGCTGTCGCGTCGCCAGCGGCTCATCGGCGCAGCGCTGGTTGTAGTAATCGGAAGTGACGTTGGCCTCGACCGCGGCGAGATCACCGCGCGCCGTCAGGTTGAGATGCTCGCGGACGAGACGTTCGGCCGCCTCTCGTTCGGCGGAAGTGGAATTATCCATATAAGTCTTAAGTGAAGGGTTTCGAGTCTGCTGAATCGCCGAGAAATGGGAAGGCAATATCGGAGAAGCTTTCGCGGCGCCGGATTTAGTGCCCCGCTTCCTTCCAGAAGCTTAGGCATCGCAAAGCGCCGGAGGAAGACACCCTGCATTCCGTCGGGAAGGGCCGCAGCCCAGGCCGCGAATTGCTCAGGGGCATAGTAGGGAGCCGGCCAAGGATGAATGGAGGTTATGTAAGTCTCGATTGAGGCTTCGCAGATCGGCCGAATCATACGGTCTTGCGTTTACACAATAGGCCAGATGATTGGAGGAGGCTTACGAAAGGGGTCGTGATGTTTACGACACGCAAGACGGACCTGCGCGGTCGGTTGGTTAGGCTGATTCAATCATTTGCTGGATCGAGATCCAGGCGAAGGATGTATTCTTCCGTATCTTCGCCTCTGCCATTGGCGAAATCCTTGTTTTTCCGATGATTTTAAAACCGCATTTCTGTAGCACTCTGATCGGCCCGATGTTGTCCGCTGCGGCCCTGGCGATAAGGGGCCGATCGACCACAAAGATGGAGCATCCGATTGAGCGCTTGCGTCGCTAACCCTCTTCCCCAGAACTCCCGGCCAAGCCAATAGGCGACTTCCATATTGTTTCCATCCGGATAACACGCGATGTAACCAGCGACTTGTCCCTCGGCCACGATCGTCCTCCGGGTGATTTGTGACGAATGCAAAATTTTATCCCAATGGGCTTCGAAAGCTACTTTGTCCTTTGGGTCCTCAGAGACGAAGGCTGCCATTCGAATCGCTTCCGGGTCGAGTTGATGCTCGTAGAAAGCTTCGAGATCGGAAGACTCGACTTCCCTAATCGTGATACTCTCAAACCTACTCATTGTTTGTGGCCTAACGAGAACAAGAGGAGCTACGCCTACCGGGAGCGAGCGTGGCGCGAAGGTAAAAGTTTCTAGCTATCATTTTAAGTGGATCGGACGGCGGGTAGGCGTTTGGCTGCATCGCCTAATTAGACTTCGAGACGACGCTTTGACACCTATTTTGGTTCAGCTCGGTTTCCTAGGGTGGGCCATGCCCGCCAAGTGCCGACGGCATAGATAATGCCGTAAACCAAAACGATGATTGAGCTCCATAAGGTAAAACGGTCGACCAGTGCAGGCTTCAGCGCGAGAGTCGGGAATAAGGCGAGTCCGCGCAGCAGGTAGATGGCCGTGATCGTCAGTAGCGCCGTTCGCATCAGCGGCAACCGTGGAAACAGCCCAGCGCCAGCAAAAGCGTAAGCAGCCCAGATCGCCAGCACCAGCGCGATGGTTAGCGTGATGAGATGTGGCGTCAGCGAGCCGCGTTCCGCCAGCCGCGCCATGCCTTCGCCGGCGCCAAAGAAGCGATACCACTCGGCACCGCCGACAATGACCGCGAGGTGCAGCAGCGCCGCCGCGACACTTAGCACGCCCGCCATCACCAGCCAGTTATTCTTAGGGGTAGTGTTCATTCCGGCAATGGATATGGCAAAAGTCGAACGAGGAATAGACGGAACCATTCCGTCTAGCGCAATCGCGAGGCCCAAATGCGCCGGGGTGCGAGGGGCTGCTGCCCTGCGGCGACTCTCAATTTCCGCCAGTGCCTTAAAGGAAAAAATCCCCGACGGCCGGAGCTTGCAGGCGGGGCGGACTCCGGCGGGGAAGCGAGAACCAGGCGCTACGCTTTTGCGATGGGCTGCGGCGTGGCCGGCCTAGGTTTTTGCTCGAAAACCAAAACCGAGAATCGGTCCGCGACTGTGGACCCGCCGGGCGCGTTCGGCGCGCGCGGCGCCGTGATAGAACCAGTCGCGGGGCATACTCGCGCAGCCGGGGGTAGGGCAGTGGAGGTGCAGAATTCCGCGACTACTTTCCCAGACGTCGATCATGCGGCCGGTGATGAGGTGCTCGCAGAGGATGCAGATGCGCTGGTCGTCGAGCGAAGTCCAGCGGCGATAGGTATCGTTCGTCCGCAACGCGGTCAGCTTCCGATCCAGCGGAACTCGCTTGTTCACTTCGCCGAATAGGCCGAGAGCACTTTTGCCGCGCAATCGGGAGGCATGCGGCTCGTCGGGTCGAAAAAAACCTTAATGCCGTAAAAACGCGGGCGGCGCGACCGGGAAATAGAGATTTTACCTAACTCCCGGGGCGGCTTTTGCCCGATAGCGCGCCGACCGACCAAGATCATAGCCTTGGACAAATGTTTCTAAAACCCGTCTCCCTCTCACCGGCCCGAAAGCTGGCGGCGCTCCGTGCCCGCGACATCTTTCATCAGTGGGACTCGATCGACGAAGAACGCTTCTGCCGGCGCTGCGGGGAGATCATCACCGGTCGCACGATCAAGGTCGTTCCCGGCCGGCGCGGGCTGGAGGACCTGCGCCTCGAGTGTCCGACCGAAGGTTGTCCGTCCGTCCCGATTGAATGGATCGTGATCGAGCAGCCGGATTTCGCGCGCGATGGCCACAACGGCCACAATGGTCATGATCGCCATGAGGGGCCTAACGGCACACCCCAGCGTGACCGGCGCGCAGAGAAGTAGCGGCTTTTCGCTCGCGATTCCTCCGTGAGCGGGCGCAGCTCCATTGCATTGCAACCAGTGGAGGCGCAGACTGCGATATTCGCCCGGATGGTAAGGCCCCGTGGCGATCCCGACCTTCGTTAAAGAAAATGTCCAAACCGCTAACCGACGCACCCGATCCCGCCGCGACCGACGAGACCACGGAGAATGCGCGCCAGGGCGCGGCTAAGCTCCGCGACCGCGACCAGCCCGCCGCCGTCGTCGGCCTCGGCGCCTCCGCCGGTGGGATCGCTGTCCTCCAGCAATTCTTCACCGACATGGCGCCGGATAGCGGGCTCGCGTTTGTCGTCGTGATGCACCTCTCGCCCGATCACGAGAGCAGTCTCGCGCAGATCCTCCAGCAGAAAACCGCCATGCCGGTGACGCAGGTGAACGAGACCGTGCAGGTCCGGCCGAACCATGTCTACGTCATTCCGCCGAATAAACAGCTCGCGCTCGAGGATGGCGCTCTGCGCCTGCTCGACGCGCAACACGCACCCGGACGCCGGGTCACGATCGATCTTTTCTTTCGCACGCTCGCGCAGGCTTACGGGCAGCGGTCGGTTTGCATCATCCTTTCCGGGACCGATTCGGACGGGGTCATCGGCTTGAAACACGTTCGGGCGCAGGGGGGCGTGACCATCGCCCAGGACCCGAAGGAAGCGGAACACGACAGCATGCCGCTGACCGCGATCAGCACGGGCATGGTCGACTGGGTGCTGCCGGTCGCGGAGATGGCGCCGAAGCTGAGCGAGTTTGTGCAGAACGAGCGGCGGATGCAGCTCCCGCCGGAGATTCTCGAGTCGGAAACGCCCGACGCCAAGGTGCTGGATGCGCCCGGGGGCGAGACGGTCTCCGAGGAAACGCGCGGTGATGAGGACGAAGCCGCGCTGCGCGCCGTGCTCGCGGCCTTGCGCCGTCAGACCGGGCACGATTTCTCTCATTACAAACGAGCCACGCTCCTGCGCCGGATCGCGCGCCGGATGCAGGTGAACTCGAAGGAAAGCGTCCCGGAGTATCTCAAGTTCTTCCGGGTCCATCCGGCGGAAGCGAAGGAGTTGCTGCACGATCTCCTCATCGGGGTCACCCATTTTTTCCGCGATCGCGCTTCCTTTGCCGCGCTCGAGGCGAACATCCCGCAGCTCTTCGCCGGGAAAACCAGGGACGACCAGATCCGCGTCTGGACCGCGGGCTGCGCCACGGGCGAGGAAGCGTACTCGATCGCGATGCTGCTCTGCGAGCACGCGGAACGCCTCGACCACCCGCCTTCCATCCAAATCTTCGCGACCGATCTCGACGCACAGGCGATCAGCGATGCGCGCCAGGGCATTTACCCGGTCACGATCGAGGCCGATGTCTCGACCGAAAGGTTGCGCCGTTTCTTCGAGCACGACCATGGCCGCTACCGGGTGCGCAAAACGTTGCGCGAGAAAGTTCTCTTCGCCGCGCACAATCTCCTAAACGACACGCCCTTCTCGAATCTCGATCTCGTCTCCTGCCGCAACCTCCTCATTTACCTCACCCCGAAAGCGCAGGACATCGCGTTCGACATCTTCCATTTCGCGCTCCGGGCGGGCGGTTTGCTCTTCATCGGCGGCGCGGAAAATGGGAGCAACGTCCACGCGCTCTTCGCACCCGTGGATGTAAAACATCGGCTCTACCAGCGGCGTTCCGTGCCGCGGCCGAGCTGGCGGATTCCGCTCGTGCCCACCCGAGCCCGCGAGCACGTGCTCTCCCTGCCCGTCGCGCCGCGGCAACGGCAACTGCCCGCGCTCTCCCAGCAGACGCTGCACGCGAGCGGAGGTGAGTCGCGCGAGGCGGCCCTCGCCGGGCAGGAACGGCGTGCGGTGCTTTTCGGCGAACTGCACCTGAAAATGCTCGAGCTCTATGCTCCCTCCTCGGTCGTGGTCAACCAGGCCTACGACATCGTGCATCTCTCGGAGAAAGCCGGGCGTTACCTCCAGTTCGCCCCCGGCGAGCCGACGGCCAATCTCATGAAGGTGGTCCACCCCGCGCTCCAGATGGAGTTGCGGACCGCGCTCTTCCGCGCCGCGCAAACCCAGGCGCCGGTCGATGCCGCGCCCGTGCAACTGGAGATCGAAGGCCGGGCGGAAGTGGTTGTCCTGCGCATCCGGCCAGTCCGCGCGGAGGATCTCGAGCAGGGTTTTTTCCTCATCCTTTTCGCCCAGCCGGAGAACGCCACGCCGCTGCCGGCGAGCGCGACCGATCACGATTCCGTCACCCGCGATTTGGAGGCGGAGATCGGCCTCTTGAAGCGCCAGTTGAATGACGTCAGCGAGCAATCCGAGTCCGCAAATGAAGAGCTGAAAGCTTCCAACGAAGAACTCCAGGCGGTGAACGAAGAGATGCGCTCAGCCACGGAGGAACTGGAGACAAGCAAGGAAGAACTCCAGTCCGTCAACGAAGAGCTCATCACCGTGAACAACGAGCTCAAGAGCAGCGTCGAGGAGCTCAGTTGCGCCAACGCCGACCTGACCAACCTGATGGCCTCAACCGACATCGGCACCGTCTTCCTCGATCGCCAGCTGCGGGTGCAGCGTTTCACCCCGAGCGCGCAAAAGGTTTTTAACCTCATCCCCGCCGATGTCGGCCGCCCCATCTCCGACATCACGCACAAACTTGCCTACGACGGCCTGGTCGCGGACGCCGAGAAGGTCCTCGACCACCTCGCCGCGATCGAACGCGAAGTGCGCCTGGCCGACGAGCAATGGTATCTCGTGCGCATCGCTCCCTATCGCACCGCGGAGGATCGCATCGGCGGTGTCGTCGCGACTTTCATCGACATCACCCGCCGCAAGCGCGCGGAGGATGAACTCCGCGCCTCGAACGAGCAGGTCGGCGCGCAGTTGCACAAGTTCAACACGGTCATGGCGGCGTTGCCGGACTTTATTTACGAGTTTAATCTCGAAGGCCGTTTCGCCTACATCAGTCAGTCGTTGCTCGATCTCTGGCGACTCCCGCTCGAGCAGGCGATCGGCCGGAATTTCCACGAACTCGATTACCCGCCGGAGCTGGCGACGAAGCTGCACCAGCAGATTCAGCAGGTCATCGAAACGCGGGCTTCGCTCAAAGACGAAACCCCCTACACCAGCGCGCTCGGGGCGCGTTTTTACGAATACATTTTTTTCCCGCTCCTCGCCGACGACGGCACGATCAAAGGCGTGGGCGGCGTGACTCGCGACATCACCGACCGCAAGCAGGCGGTCGAGGCGCTGCGCGAATCCGAGGAACGCTTCCGGCAGTTCGCGGAAAACTCCGCGGACACGCTCTGGATCACCAACGCCCAAACTCGCCAACTGGAATACCTCAGCCCAGCATTCGAGACGATGTGGGGCGAAGCGCGCGACGTCATCATGCGCCATCCGCAGCGCTGGAACGAGCTGACCCACCCCGACGACCGGGAGCGAATCAAGGGCACGCTCGACCGTCTGCTCCGCGGGCAAGGCGCCACGATCGAATACCGCATCGTCCGGCCGAACGACGGTGCCGTGCGCTGGATCCGCGATACCGGTTTTCCCATCCGAGATGAAGGCGGCGTCATCACGCGCGTGGCCGGCGTGGCGCAGGATATCACCGCCGAGCGCGAGGGAGTCGCGGAGTTGCAAGCGACGCAGGAACGCTTCCGCCTGCTCGTGGAAGGGGCGCGCGATTACGCCATGTTCGTGATCGGGCTGGATAACCTCATCAGCTATTGGAGCGCGGGTGCCGAGCGGATTTTCGGCTGGTCCTCCGAGGAAGCCGTCGGCCAATCCGGCGAACTCATTTTCACCCCCGAAGACCGGGCGGCGGGCCGGGAGGAGAAAGAGCGCGCGATCGCTCTGCGCGACGGCTCGGCCAGCGATTGCCGGTGGCACATGCGCAAGGATGGGTCCCGCCTCTTTGTCGACGGCGCGATGCGTCGCCTCGATGACGATGCCGGCAACCTCCGCGGTTTCGCCAAGGTCGCACAGGATGCGACTGAGCGTTGGGAAGCCGATGAGCGTCTGAAACAGACCCAGCTCGACCTCGAGCGCCGGGTCAAAGAGCGCACCGCCGCGCTGACCGCAGCCAATCAGCAGCTCCAGGAGGAGATCGATCGCCGGTCCAACCTCGAGCAGGAGATCCTGCAAGTCAGCGAACGCGAGAAGCGCAGGATCGGCCAGGACCTCCACGACAGCCT
Source organism: Chthoniobacterales bacterium (assembly GCA_050997075.1). Taxonomy (GTDB): domain Bacteria; phylum Verrucomicrobiota; class Verrucomicrobiia; order Chthoniobacterales; family UBA10450; genus Palsa-1392. The sequence goes on along the minus strand of JBPCRH010000218.1, from coordinate 79 downwards.
TTGCCAGGAACTCGCGGCCGCCGCCTTTTTTCTCCAGTCCACCGCGCAGCGACTCGGCCCGAGACGTCCGGCCGAAGTC
>JBPCRH010000202.1:0-2771 GCA_050997075.1 Chthoniobacterales bacterium | reverse complement strand
AACCCCGCCTCGGCCGCGGGCTGTAGACGACTCTCTCTGAGAGGCGCGGGTATCGGCGTCGTCGCAGGGATTCACTTGCAGACCCGCGCTTCGCAGAGCGAAGCGTCTACAGTTCCGCCCTCTGCGTCCGCGCGCTTCGGCTGCACCGGCTCCCGCCCTTATTTAAACTTCGACCAGTTCAGCGACTGTAGCGCCTTCGGCAGAAACTCGCCGTTGCGCCGGATGAGCTTGTCGTCGAAGAAGACTTCGCCGCCGCCGTAATCCTTCCGTTGGATGCAGACCATGTCCCAATGGACCTGGCTGCGGTTTCCATTATCGGCTTCCTGGTAGGCCTGGCCGGGGGTGAAGTGGAACGACCCCGCGATCTTTTCGTCGAAGAGGATGTCGCGCATCGGCTCGCGGATGTAAGGATTGCAGCCTAACGAGAACTCTCCGATGTAGCGCGCGCCCGGGTCGGAATCAAGAATCTCGTTCAGCTTCTTGGTCTGGTTGCTCTTCGCCTCGACAATTTTGCCATCGCGGAAATCGAGCCGGATGTGATCGAACCCAGTGCTCTGATAAATCGTCGGGACGTTAAAGGTGACGTGACCCTGAACCGAATCTTTCACCGGGCAGCTGAAGACTTCACCGTCGGGAATGTTGCGATCGCCCCCGCAAATGATCGCGGAGATGCCTTTAATGCTGAAGCGCAGGTCGGTCTCCGGACCCTTGATCTGGACCTTGTCGGTTTTTTCCATGAGCGCTTTTAGTGCCTTCATGCCCGGCTGGAGTTTGCGGTAGTCGAGGGTGCAGACCTTGAAAAAGAAATCCTCGAAAGCCTCGGTGCTCATCCCGGCCATTTGCGCCATCGCCGGGGTCGGCCAGCGCAGGACGACCCATTTGGTTTTTTGCACCCGCTGGTCCTGCACCGGGCGCATTTTTTTTGCCACCAGCTTCATCCGGTCGATCGGGACGTCGGCCAGTTCGCTCACGTTGTTGCTCCCCCGGATGGCGATGTAAGCGTCCATTTTTTTCATCCGCGCGAGCTCATGCGCCGCGGCGAGGTCGAGCTGGTTTCCTTCGGCCCCGAGGGCAAGCTCGCGACTGACCCGCGCGCGCTGGATTTGCGAGAAGGGGACGGCGCCCGCCTTCCGGGCGGCGCGGATGAGCGCGAGCGTCATTTCGTCGGGCGCGTCGAACGTCTCGATCAGGACTTTTTCCCCGCGCTGCAAATTGGTGGAGTAGTTCACGAGCAGGGAAGCGAGCTTATCGAAACGGGCGTCTTGCATAGGCGCTAATCATTCCACCGCGGAGGAGTGATGCAACCCGGGCTGCCGTCCGGGTCGGTCGCGCGGGCTGTAGACGCCTCCCTCTTGGATGCTCGGGGCTGCGCATCTTCTCCTCGATGAGTGTCGCGCACATCCGCGCTTCGCAGAGCGAAGCGTCTACAGCTCCAGCCGCGCGGCTTAGGCGCCCTCGAAGTGGTCGCGGAGGGGGAGTTTGTTTGCGCTTTTCGTTAGGCGAAAAGCCGGGCGTTCGCGAAGGAACGCGGCCACGACTTCTTCGTTCTCCTCCGGCTCCAGGCTGCAGGTGCTGTAAACGAGCGAGCCGCCGGGTTTCAGGAGGGGCGCGACGTGGCGGAGAATGGTGAGCTGTTGCGCCTGCATCTTCGGGAAGTCTTCCGGGCGCAAACGCCAGCGGACATCGACCCGTCGGCGCATCACGCCGGTGTTGCTGCACGGTGCGTCGACGAGGATTTTGTGAAACGATTCCGGCTGGAAAGACGCCGCCCGAATCGAGTCCGGATCGAGCCAGTCGCAGCGGACGATCGTGATTTTTCCCGCACCCAGCCTAACGAGGTTGTCGCGGAGCCGATCGAGCCGGGGTTCGTCGCGATCGGCGACGACGAGCGTCCCGGTCTTCTGCAGTAGGCCCGCGAGATGCGCGGCTTTGCCGCCGGGGGCGGCGCAGGCGTCGAGGACGCTCTCGCCGGGCAATGGCTCGAGCAGCTCGCCCGCGAGGACGGTGCTCGGATCCTGAATGTAACAATCACCGTTCGCGAGCGCGCGCGCTGGGTCGGGCAGGGTGACGAATTGCGGATGATCCGCGAGCGGCTTCGCTTCCGGATATTTCGCGAGAAATTCGTCGGCGGTGAGTCGCACCGGATTTACCCGCGTGTAGACCGGCGCGGGCTGATTGTTCCAGCGACAAAGTTTCGCGGCCGCTTCCTCGCCAAATTGCCGCGTCCACTTCGCGACAAGAAAGGCCGGCTCGGAGCAACGCACGGCGAGCGGTTCCGCGGCGGCGCGACTCGTTAGGCTCTCCCTTTCGCGGAGGGCGCGGCGGAGGAGCGCGTTGATCAACCCGCGGGCGCGCTTCGGAGCGAGCTCGACCGTTTCAAAAACCGCGGCGTGCGCGGCGGTCTCGAGGAGCAGAATCTGGTAAAGCCCAAGTCGCAGGAGATCGCGGGAGTTGTCGTCGACGGGATTGGGGCGGAGTTGCGCGATCCAGAAATCGAGGAGCGTGAGATTGCGGAGCGCGCCGTAGAAAAGCTCGAGGGCGAACGCGCGATCGGGCGCGCTCAGGCCGCTCGCGCGGAAAAGGTCGGCGACGATTTGATCGGCAAATTTAGTGCCCGCGCGCCAGCGCCGAAGCGCGTCGAGGGCGAGAAAGCGGGAGGTTGGCATGGGGGGGGAAGTTGCTTGTCATCCTGAGCGCAGTCGAGGGATCCCGTGGGGTTTCCGGGAAGCTCGGCTGCGGTCGCGGCCGTGCTTTTCAGGAGCGCCTCGAGG
>JBPCRH010000130.1:0-5617 GCA_050997075.1 Chthoniobacterales bacterium | reverse complement strand
GTTCATTTGCGCGCGCCGATTCTCAACGCGCGCTGCTTTGCCCTAAAACAGATGCGCAGCCTGTAGACGCTTCGCTCTGCGAAGCGCGGGGGGGGTGCGCCGACGCAACCTGCGGACCTCACCAGTCCCGCGTCGCCCAGAGGGCGACGTCTACAGCTTAGAGGGCGGCGTCTACAGCTCAAGCTCGTTCCGGAAACGCGAGAGCATGCGGATCCCTTTTTTCGTTAGGGCGACGACGTCTTCCGTGCGCACTCCGCCAAGTCCGGGGTAGTAAAGTCCCGGCTCGACCGTGATGACCTGACCCGCCTCGAAGACCGTCTTCTGAAAACGCGGGTACTCGTGAATCTCGAGACCAAGTCCGTGACCTGTCCCGTGGAAAAATCCGGTCTGACGTCCGTCGCGCACCTCGGTCGGGAAACCTTGGTCAGCGAAGAACTGCTTGATCTCCTGGTGGAGTTTTAGTCCATCAACACCCGGTTTCATTTTCTTCAACGCGATCGCCTGGCCTGCGTTGACTGTGTCCCAAAGTTTGCGCTGCGCGTCGCTCGCCCGGCCGCGCAGGACCGTGCGCGTGAGGTCGCCGTAATAACCGCTCGTCGCCGAGCGCGGGAAAATATCGAGAATGATCAGGCTGTTCGCTTTCAACGGGCCATGCCCGCGCTCGTGCGGATCGCAGGCCTGGTCGCCACCTGCGACGATCGTGTTTGCCGGCAGACCGCCGGCGCGCAAAACCGCGGAGTCGATTTCCGCGCGCAGGATTTCCGAGGTCAAAACCTTGCCCGACCATTCGAGTTTCTGGCCTTTGCCCGGTTTCGATTTTTTCAGCACCTCGATCCCGCGCGCCATGCCGGCTTCGGTGATCTCGAGGGCTTTGCGGAGCAGCCGCAATTCGGCGTCGGTCTTCGCCGCCCGCTCCGGCCAGTAACGCTCTCCCGCCGCTTCGATTCGGATTTTGTTCGCTTCCAGTTTGCGCGCGAGCGCGAGCGGAAACTTCTCCGGCACGAGCGCGGACTTCACTTTTTGCTGCTTCAGAAAATGAGTAACGACCTCGTCGTAGGAAGGGGCCTGCCGTTTACTGCCCTGCACTTCTTTTTCAAACTGGCTGTAGGGCAGAAATTCGTCCGCCTGCGCGGTCCTGCGTGCGCGATCGATCTCGAGATCGCTCAGGAGCAGCGTCCGCTGACCGCTGCGCTCGAGAAACACAAAAGGATCCGGCGCGAAAAATTTCGTCGCGTAAAGCATGTCGGCATCGGTCTCGCTGTTCGCGACCATCAGGCGGGTTTTGGTTTTCGAATTGCTCATCGAGTCAGACCGTAAACTGGAGGGATGAGCTCCGCGAATCCTGCTTCGGAATTAGAAGTGATCTCGAGCTCGAACACTGCGGCATCGCGGAGCTCCGCCCTCCAACGCCTCAGAGGCGGGCTTAACTTCTGCGCACTTCCAGTTGCCGCCGCAAGATCCAGTGGAGCAGGGCGAGCAGGCCGAGGCTGGAAAGCAGGAGCACGAGCGTGTTATAAACGAAGACGCTCACGGTCGCGCCGAAGTAGCGCTTCTCCGCGCCGAAGAAGACGTTCGGTTTTCCGCCGCGGCGGTAATCGCTCTGCTCCATCTCGGCGTTCGCGATCAGGTCGGAAACCTTCTGGTTGACGTAAAGTTGCTCGGCCGTGATCGGGCCGTTGGCGTTCTTAAACTGCTCGCGATCGAACGGCGCTTTCCCGCTCAGGATGCGATCGATCCGACCGAGATAGCGATTGAGTTCGCTCGGGGTGTTGGCTTCCAGGCCGGAGAGAACGGCGAGCGTTTCCTTGAGGTCGTCGAGCCGTTTCGGATCGCCCGGATTGCTCTCGTGCCGGGCGACAATGGTGTCGATCTGCTCCTGCGCTTCGTCCTGTCGTTTCGTCAGGGGATTCAACTTCGCCTGCGCCACGACCAACTCCTCGTAGGACCAGCGCATGGCCACGAACTCGCAGATGAACGGCACCTGCAGGCGGCTGTCCATTTTCCTCGTCTCGTCGCTGTCGGGATGATCGTGGAAAAAGCGCGCGAAGGTGTGCACGAGATCGAGGTTGCGATTCATGTCCTGGTATTTGATGAGCGCGCCGCCCATCACGATCTGTGGAATGAGGACGAAGGGGACGATGTTCGCCGCCGTCTTCGGGTCGGTCACGAGCGCGGAGACGACCAAGCCTAACGACACCCCGCTCATCGCGGTCAGGAAGACGATCGCGAGGTCCGGCCAGAACATCCCGCGGATGCCAAGGATGTAGTTGCCGATGAGGACGAAGAGGATGCACTGGACGAGGGCGAAGACGCCTAACGACACCGTCTTGGCGAAGACGTAGTAACTCAGGCGGACATTGAGATTGCGCTCGCGTTGCAGGACCGGGCGGTCGCGGATGATATCGTCGGCGCTGTTCGTGAGGCCGAGAAACATGGCCACGATCAGGGTGAGGAACAAAAACGTCGGAATGTGATAAGCGGAAGCGAAGTCGTATTGCCCGCTGTCCGAGTAGCGCAGAATGAGCCCGATGAAGAATGCGAGGAGCGGCGCGAATCCGATCGTTACGACCAGGTTCCCGCGGTTGCGGAGCTTGCTCAGAAAAGCCCGGCGCAGGAGGGTGCGCAATTGCGTCCACTCATCGTGCCAGCGGATCGGCTCGCGCACTTTCTGCGGCGGTGCCGGCGGCAACGGGAGCACTGGGTCGCGCCGCAGCGGGACCTGCTTTACGTCCTGGATGAGGCGGAACGCTTCGTATTTATCGCGCCAGAATTCGGGCGAATAACGCCGTGCGGGCATGAGCTGGCCGCGGTTGTTCTCCTCGTAGATAATGTCGCCGCTCAGGTCGCGCAGCGGCGTCTCGAGAACGTCGAAGATGAATTCCGGCCGGGTCGTGCCGCAGGCTTCGCAGGCGCCGAGATCGGCCCCGAACTGGTGCTGATGTTCCGCTTCGGCGAAGTAGCGGAGCATGTCGCTCGGCGTCCCGAAAAAGACGAGGCGCCCGCCTTTGTCGAGGAGGATCGCCTTGTGAAACATCTGGAAAATTTTCGAGCTCGGCTGGTGAATTGTAACAATGATGATTTTGTTATGCGCCATCCCGCGCACAATCTCGATGACGTGCTCCGAGTCCTTCGAGGAGAGGCCGGAAGTCGGCTCGTCGAAGAGGTAAACATCGGCTGAGCCGATCATATCGAGGCCGATGTTGAGGCGTTTTCTCTCGCCGCCGCTGAGCGTTTTCTTCATCGGACTGCCGACGATACTGTCGCGCCGCTCGCTCAGGCCGAGCTCGATTAACTTCGCATCGAGCCGGCGGTTGCGGTCGCGGCGGGAGAGATGCGGCGAGCGAATCGCGGCCGCGAAGTGCAGGTTCTCACCGATCGTGAGGTGCTCGTCGAAGGCATCCTCCTGCGGGATGTAGCTGACGTAGCGTTTGAGCGAGTCGAGATTTTCGTATAGCGGCTGGCCATTGAGCAGAACTTCGCCGCGATCGGACTGGAGCTGCCCGCCGAGCACGCGCATGAGCGTGCTTTTGCCCGAGCCGCTCGCGCCCATCACGCAAACGAGCTCGCCGCGGTTGATCGCGAAGCTGATGCCTTCGAGCGCGATGTCGCTGTTGCTGAAGCGATGATTAACGTCCACGACCTCGAGACTGCGGATGATGTTGCGCTCTTCCTCGATGATCCGCTCGGAGAAATCGCAGCGCAGGAATTGTCCGACATCGATCCGGATGGTGTCGCCATCGGCGAGCGGCGCGGTCGTGCGCACGGGAAGTTCGCCGACCATGATCGGGCGATCGGATTCGAGCACCTCGAGCACGCCGACGCGTTTGTCGTAATCGCAAAGGATCTTCAGGAGCACGTCGCCCGCGGTCCCGGGCGAGAGCAGAATGTCGTCGGCCTCGAGCAGGCTCGGGTTGTTCGAGACGAGGTATTCCGACTTCGAAGCCTTGAGCTGGAAACGGCCACCCATGGCGCGCGCGCGGCGCCGGAGATCGACGAGATCGAGCTCGGTGTCGTTGTGAAAAATGATCCGGTCGTCGAGCGCGGCCTCCACCTTCGTGCCGGCTTTTAGTTTCTCGCCGTTCAAGGTCGCGCGAACATCGCGAAGCGCTTTCACCTGCACCTTCAGGCCGAAAGTCACCTCGAGAGAACTGTCGCGCGTCTTCGAGCGCTCGAGTTCGACCTCGTCGGAGTCGCGATTCACGCTCACGAAAATCTGCGGGAGCGAAACGTTTTTCTTGGCGTTAAAATAAGTCGCCAGCTCCTGGAATGAGAGCACCTGGTCGCCGACGAGGATGCGTTGTCCCGGGTAGATTCGGCAAAAACCGCCGCGCGCGAGCGGACGCCCGCGGACCGAGACCGGCTGGCCGCTGTAGTTCTTCAGAAGGATGAGATCGTGATAACGAAAGGCGAGCAGCCGCTCACTTTCCGTGAGATTCTTGAGGACCACGTCGGAGTTGCCGTTCGGTCCGAACGAAATCGCCTCGAGCGGCGAAGCGCCGCGCTGATAAACGCCCGGATCGGATTCCTCCGAGGCGTTGAGCTGATAAACGATGTCGATCGCCTGCGCCGCCATCCCGAGCTGCGACATGAAGGAGTAAAACGCGACGACCTGTTCCTGCTTCAGCCCGGCCTGCGAAATCAGGTCGTAAAGCTGCACCCCGAGCATGATTTTGCGATCCGCGCTCAGGGAGGCGCCGAGCTTTTGCGCCATCGCCGAGAGATCCTGCTGTTCGTAAAGCGCCTGCCGAAAGAGCATCCGCAATTCCGAATAAACCGTCTCCGGATAGTCGTAACGCAGGAAGCCTAACGACGAATCGATTTCCTCCTCGAGGAGGACGCCGTCCGCCTTCGAAAAGCTCGCGAGTACCTGGATGAGAAGCGGCAAAAGGTTCGGGCCTTCCGCGACGCTGCGCGGTTTGCGCAGCGCCCGACGTATCCAGCGCCGGCTCCGCCGCCGGAGACGGTACGCGAGCGGGGTCACGCGCTGAACCGCGCGATCGATCCGATCTGCAACTGATGAAACGAGTTCCGACATGCGCTTTCGCGACGAAATTACCCGCGTCCGTCTCGCGGCGCAATGAACCCCGGAGCCGATCGCGTTGTCTCAGGGAAAGCAGGATTCGGCCCGGGTCCTGCTCTTTTGCAATGACCCACGCTTCATGATAGTTTTTTCCCTCGCGCGGATCCCGCGCGATTTCTCCTATGGCACAGCCCGATCGTAACACTCCGAAAGACAACAAAAACCGCGGCGGCGACCCCAATTTCAACTGGCGGGGCGTCATCCTTTTCGCGATCGCGTTCGCCCTCATCGGCCTCGCGATCCTATTCCGCAGCGGGACCGGTTACAACACCGAGGAAAATGTGCCTTACCCGCGCTTCCTTCAGTTGCTCGACGGGAAAAAGATCGTCAACGATCCGAAATATCCGCTCCTCCTCGTGGTCGAGGAAGGCCGGCTGACCCAGACGATCCGGGGTGCTTACACCCGCTCCGGCGTAGGGAATGCGGCCGCCGAGCAGGTGCCGTTTCACACCACGATTTATCTCAACTACATGACCGATCTGCAGCAGAAGCTGTCCGATGCGGGCATGGAACCGGCCATTCGCACGGAGTCTAATG
>JBPCRH010000032.1:0-4379 GCA_050997075.1 Chthoniobacterales bacterium | reverse complement strand
ATCAAAGTGTGATCGAGCAACGCGAGCGGGAGATCGTTCGGCAAATCGAGCCGGATCTCGCGTCCGCTGGTCGCGTCGCGCTCGATCTCGACGGCGGACTGGAGCAACTCGCGCACGTCGCACCATTCGCAGCTGGGACGGATGACGCTGCTCTCGAGCCGGTTCATGTCGAGGAGGTTGTTGACCACGCGATTGAGCCGTTGCGAGCCGGCGTGGATTTCGCGCGCAAGCTGTCGCTGCATCGCGGCGTCGGGCGGGGAAACGCGGAGCAGTTCCTGGCTGGCAGCGTCGATCGCGGCCAGTGGCGTTTTTAGTTCATGGGAAACGCAATCGAGCAGCGTCTTGCGCAGGCGCTCGGAATTTTCCGCGAGCTGGACCTGCGCGGCGAGATGTTCGCGCGCTTTGAGCTGCGCGGTCAGGCTGCCGACGGTGAGCGCGATGATGAAGTAGGTCGCGAAGGTGAGCGTGTCCTCGAGCTTGGTGATGTGCAGAGTGAGCCGCGGCGGGATGAAGAGAAAATTCCAGGAGAGCGCGCTGAGTGCGGCGATGAGCAGGACCGGCCCGCGGCTCAGAATCATCCCGGAGAGGAGCACGCCGAGAAGGAAGATAAGGGAGATGGCGGCGTAGCCCGTGAGGGGAGTGATGAGCGAGCAGGCGACCGTGAGGGCGCCGACCGCGACGATCGCGGTGAGGTATTCCCGGGCCGGGGCGAAAGTGCGCGGGGCGGCAAGTCCTTCAGGGGCCATTGCCGCGGCAGGCAGCCTGCGCGAACCGGAGGTTTCCAGCACGCGGCACTGTAGCGCATCCCATCGCGCCGGAAACGCGGGGCTGATATTTTAGTACTGTTTTAACTACTCCCCCCGGGGGTGCTGCCTAAGCTGGCGGGGAATCCTGGTGAATTCACTCGCTTCCAACCCGGGCCCGGCCGTCGCCGAAGAGGGCGCCCGCCCTTCCGCCCACACCGCTGCTTCGAGCCCGAAACGGCTGCTCATTCTTTGCCTGGCCAGTCTCGGGATCGTCTATGGCGACATCGGGACGAGCCCGCTCTACGCCTTGCGCGAGTGCTTCTACGGCGTGCACGGGATCGAGCCCTCGCGCGGCAACGTCCTCGGCGTGCTCTCGCTCATCCTTTGGTCGCTCATCCTCGTCATCTCGGTGAAATATTTGATCCTGATTCTGCGCGCGGACAATCGCGGTGAGGGCGGCATTCTTGCGCTCGCCACGCTCGTGACGGATGTGGTGAAACGCGGGAAAGTGTTCTTCTTTCTCGGCCTCTTCGGCGCGGCGTTGCTTTACGCCGATGGCATGATCACGCCGGCGATCTCGGTTCTAAGCGCGGTCGAAGGGTTGCATCTCGCGACTCCACTTCTCGATCCTTATGAGGTGCCGATCGCGATCGTGATCCTGATCGGGCTCTTTATTTTCCAATCAAAGGGCACGACCGGCGTCGGAAAGGTTTTCGGGCCGATCACCATGCTTTGGTTCCTCACCATCAGCGTGCTCGGGTTGCGCGAGATCCTGCGCGTGCCGTCCGTCCTCGGCGCGATCAACCCGCTCCACGGGGTCAGCTTTTTCGTCGCTAACGGCGGCAAAGGCCTCGTCGTGCTCGGGGCGGTTTTTCTCGTCGTGACCGGGGGCGAAGCGCTCTATGCGGATATCGGGCATTTCGGGACGAAACCGATCCGGCTGACTTGGTTCGTCATCGTCCTGCCCGCTCTGGTTTTGAACTACCTCGGCCAGGGCGCGCTCTTGCTCCGCCATCCAGCGGCGGTCGAGAATCCGTTCTTCCGCATGGCGCCGCCGTGGGCGTTGCTCCCGCTCGTCGTCCTCGCAACCGGCGCGGCCGTGATCGCTTCGCAGGCGATCATCAGCGGCGCATTCTCGCTCACGATGCAGGCGATCCAGCTCGGTTACATCCCGCGGCTCCAGGTGAGATACACTTCCGCGCGCGTCATCGGGCAGATCTATGTGCCGGTGGTAAATTGGGCGCTGCTCCTTTCCTGCATCGGTTTAGTGCTCGGGTTTCGCTCTTCGAGCAACCTCGCCGCGGCTTACGGCGTGGCCATCACCACGACGATGTTGATCACGACGATTTTGTTCTACGTCGTGGCCCGGCGGCGCTGGCATTGGCCGGCGGCTTTGGCCTTCCCGGTCGCGGCTTTTTTCGTTCTCATCGACCTCGCCTTCTTCAGCGCGAACATGCTCAAGATCGCGCATGGCGGCTGGTTCCCGCTTCTCGTTTCCGGGCTCATTCTTTTCCTCATGCTCACCTGGCGAAAAGGTCGCCGGGTCCTCGGCGCTCACCTCGGCGACGTCTGCATGCCGCTCGATACGCTCCTCCCAGATCTCGAGCGCAACACGATCCGGCGCGTCCCGGGCACGGCGGTTTTCATGTCCGGCAATCGCGCCGGCACGCCGCTCGCGTTGCTTCACAATCTCAAGCACAACAAAGTCATCCACGAACAGGTCGTGCTCCTGACCGTGCGCACCGCGGAAGTGCCATTCCTGCTCGACGCGCGCGACCGCGTCGCCCTCGAGAAACTTTCCTCCGGCTTCTGGCGCGCGTCGGTCCATTTCGGGTTCATGGAAAAACCGGACGTGCCCGCGGCGTTGGCGACCATCCCGCCCGGCCAGCTCCGTCTCGAGCCGATGCGCACGACTTACTTCATCGGACGCGAAACCATTCTCGCGACGCGCAAGATGGGACTCTCCACCTGGCGCGCCAGCCTCTTCGCCTGGATGACCCGCAACGCCGGCGACGTCACCGCCTACTTCTGCCTCCCGCCGAACGGGGTCGTCGAATTGGGCGCGCGGGTGGAGATGTAGGCGGAGGGGAACGAGTGCGCTCGGGGGCACGCTTACCGCCGGCACGCCACGAAATAGCGACGTTTTCCCCTGCGGCATCGCAGGAGATCCGTCCTGCACGACGACGTCCCCAAGTTTTACAGGACCGAGCGACGGTTCGGGCTGTAGACGCTTCGCGCTGCGAAGCGCGGGAGTGGACGCCGCCGGTATGAAAACACCTTCCGTTGGCCCCCGAACGCCCGCGCCTCCCATAGGGAGGCGTCTACAGGGCCGCTGTGAGCAACTCGGCTTCGGTGCTCGCGATTTCTTCCGGCGCGCGGTTGAACTGGAGGTCGTAAAGGCGCCGGTAGTAGCCGCTCTTCTCCAAGAGCTCGGCGTGGTTGCCGATCTCTTTGATGCGGCCGTTTTCCATGACCACGATTTGGTCGGCGGAGAGGATGGTCGAGAGCCGGTGCGCGATCGCGATCACGGTGCGGCCTTCGGCCAAACGTTCGAGCGCGATCTGGATTTGCTGCTCCGACTCGCTATCGAGCGCGGAGGTGGCTTCGTCGAGCAGTAAAATCGGTGCGTTCTTGAGCAGGGCGCGCGCGATCGCCAGCCGCTGCTGTTGGCCGCCCGAAAGGAGGCAGCCTTTGTCGCCGATGACCGTCTCGTAGCCCTGCGGCTGCGCCATGATGAAGTCGTGCGCATAAGCAGTCTTGGCCGCGGCGTAGATCTCTTCCGCCGTCGCGTCGAGCCGGCCGAACTGGATGTTAGTAAAAATGGTGTCGTGAAACAAAAACGTCTCCTGAGAGACGAGCCCGATCTGCTCGCGCAATGAGGTCTGGGTGATGCTGCGGAGATCGTGGCCGTCGACCCGGATCATGCCCTTGGTCGGATCGTAAAGCCGGAGGATAAGGGAGAGCATGGTGCTTTTCCCCGCGCCACTCGCGCCGACAAGCGCATAGCTGCGATGCGGCTCGATCCTCAGGCTGAGATCGTGGACCGCGTCGGTGATGCCTTTGTCATAGCGGAAGCTGACGTGGTCGAACTCGATCGCGCCGACTGATTGCGGGAGGGCGACGGCGTTGGGGCGATCTTCCACGCTCGGTTTCGAGTCGAGGATATTAAAAATCTCCACCGTCGCCTGGATGGAGCGCTGCATGACAATGTGGATGCGGCTAAGCGACTTGATCGGATCGTAAAGGAGGAAAATGCCGCCGATGAGCGCGATGAACTTCGCCGCCGGCAACCCCGCGACATAGACATAGAGAAGGGCGAGCCCTACGCCGATAGCCGCGATGGTTTCGATCAACGGCCCGACCGCCTCGGTCGCGCGGAGGATGCGCATGGAGTTGGAGAACTGGGAATCATTGCTCCGCTGGAAGAGCGTCTGCTGGTGCCCCTCACGCGCAAAGGACTTGATCACGCGAATCCCGGCGAAGGTTTCCTGCATGGTCACGACCATCTGGGCGAGACCGTATTGCTCGTTCATGACTGCTTTGCGCGCCTTCTTTCCGTACATCGCGAGCGGGATGAGGCAGCTCGGGAAAAGGACCAGGGTCACGATCGTAAACTTCCAATCCATGTAGAGC
>JBPCRH010000438.1:0-8254 GCA_050997075.1 Chthoniobacterales bacterium | reverse complement strand
GCGAGCTGTGCGAAACAGGTTTTCCAATCTTCATGCGAAACGATGCTTTCCATGACCACAACACGGTCTTTTAACTTTCAGACGCCGCCAAACGCGGGTTTTGTCTAAGAGACGTTCAAAAAAAAGTCGTGTCATCCCGAGCGGAGTCCCGCGGCTGCGGGGCGGAGTCGAGGGATCCCGTCGGGAAACCTTACAGCTCGCTCCACGGGATTCCTCGACTGCGCTACGCTCCGCTCGGAATGACCGAGTTTTTAAGAGGCTCTCTAAGGATGAAACTTTTTCCTGCAGTCGCACTTGGCCTCGCCTTCCTCTGCGGCGCGCCGAGGGCGACCCGCGCTGGTGATGCGAGTTCCCTCGCGGCGGCGGAGAATGCCTTCGCGCAGGAGTCAGTCGCGCACGGCATGCGCACGGCTTTTCTCCACGCGCTCTCCGATGACGGGATCGTGTTTCTACCCGGCCCACAGAACGGCAAGAAGGCCTGGACCGCGGCGAAGGAATCGACCGCCGAACTGGCCTGGCACCCCGCGCTCGCCGTCGTCGCCGCGAGCGGGGAACTCGGTTACACCACCGGCCCCTGGACTTATAAAAAGAAGGGCGAAAGCGCGCCCGGCCTTTTCGGGCAATTCGTTTCCGTCTGGCGGCAGGAAGAGGGAAAATGGAAATTGCTCTTCGATCTCGGGGCGGAGAATCCCCAGCCAGCCGAGTCCGCTGCTCCTTTGCAAACGGTCGATCTGCCCGCGCCTAACGATGGCGAATCTGGCGCGACCCCCGAAGAATTTTTCGAGCGCGAGCGAAGCTATCGCGAAGGTCTCCCCGGCAGCTTCTCCGCGATGGCCGCCGATGATGTGCGCCTGCTCCGCGATGGAAAGATTCCGGTGCTGGGGGAGAAAGGAGCGGCCGAGTTGCTCGCCAAGTCGAAGGGCCCCGCGACATTTGGCGATCCAAAAGGCGGTCTCTCCCGCCGCGGCGATCTCGCTTACGCCTGGGGCGAATATCACGGGGCCAGCGATGGTTATTATCTTCACATCTGGCGGCGCAACGCCGCCGGCACCTGGCAGCTCGCGCTCGATCTGCTCCATCCTCGTTAGGCTGGTGCAATCAATCGCGAGCCTAGTTCACGCCCGCGATTCCGCAGGAGTTCGGCCGTTCGAGTGAAGGGCGGCGTTTCGTCGAGCGGGAAAACGCCGTCGAAAAGCGCTCTCACTTCGGCCTCGCCGCTGCAGCGGCCAACAAGGGCGAAGACCGGCTTGCCGAGTTCGCGCGCGAGCCGCGCCACGCCCGCCGGACCTTTGCCGGCGAGGGTTTGGCGGTCGAGATTTCCCTCGCCGGTGATGACGTAGTCGGCCGCGGCGATCTTCTCGCGTAGTCCAAGAACTTCCGCGACCACTTCGAACCCCGGCCGCATTTCGGCGCCCGCGAAAGCGAGCAAACCAAAACCGAGTCCGCCTGCCGCGCCCGCTCCGGCAACCTCGCGAAAATCGCGACCGCTCGTCGCAACGACATCGGCGAGACGCGTGAGCGCGCGCTCGAGAAGCTCGAGCTGCGCTGGCGTCGCGCCTTTCTGTGCGCCGAAGGTGCCCGTCGCGCCGCGCGGTCCGAGGAGCGGATTGCGCACATCGGCGACGATGATGATCGGGGGAAGGACGAGTTCGTTAGGCGATTCGATCCGCGCGAGGTTTTCCATTCCGCCGATCGCCTCGATATCCTGCCCAGCCGAGTCGAGAAAGCGAAAACCGAGGGTGCGCGCGAGGCCGCTGCCGCCGTCGTTCGTCGCGCTGCCGCCGAGGCCGATGAGGATCCGGGCCGCGCCGCGCGCCTTGGCGGCCACGAGCATTTCGCCAACGCCGAAAGTGGAAGCGCGCAAGGGATCGCGTTCGTCCGGCGCGAGCTGCCGGAGACCGGCCGCGGCGCTCATCTCGAGGCAGGCGGTCTGCGTCATCGGCATCCACGCGAAGCGCGCCCGGATTTCCCGGCCGAGCGCGTCGTGCGCGGCGCAATCCACGCTCTCGCCGCCGAGCGCACGCCGGAGCACTTCCGCCGTTCCTTCGCCACCATCGGCGATCGGCTGGAGCTCGATCTCCGCCTCCGGCAGCCTCTCCCGCAGCCCGGCGGCAAGCGCGGCCCCGACCGCTTCCGCGCCTAACGAGCCTTTGAATTTATCGGGCGCGACCAGGATGCGCATCGCGCCCAAGATGCGGCGGCGCTGGCTCCGGGGCCAGCATTGACACTCTCCGGCATGGTCGCTAGAGAACGTGCCGTGCGCGCGGTCTCTCTCTTTCAAGGCAGTAAATCCGAGAGGACTTTTGCGACCGCCCTCCTCGTTCTCGGCGGGATCGCCCTCCTGCAATTCGGTGGCGCCGCTTTTATTTACCTGCGGCGCGCGCGCGAAACCCGGCCGGCACCCAACGCGACGGTAGCACCGGGCACCGTCGCGGTCGCCTCCTCGGTCGTGCGCGCCGCGGCCGCGCCTTCCGCCGCCCCAAACAAAAATCCTCCCGCGAGAGCGCCCGCCTCCCAGGCCGGGACGCGCCGGGTCGCTTCCCCGGGCGGGTCTGTGCCTAACGAACTTCTTCAGGTCGCAAAAGCGCTCCGCCTACACGGCGACACCGGCAATGCGATCGCCAAATTGCAGCAGGCCGCGGCCATCGATCCGCAGAATCCCGACGTGCTCGCGGAACTCGCGCTGACCTACGAATCGATGCAGCTCTTCGATCGCTCGAACGAATCGTGGCGGAAATTGCGCGCGCTCGGCGCCGCGGCCGGGCCCCTCGCCGAGCTGGCGGACCTGAAGCTGCGCGTGGGCGTTCCGGTGCAGGGCGTTCCCGGTTCGCTTGGGCGTTCGCCGAATTCGGTCGCCGGGCCCGACGATCTCTCGACCATTCCCGACGGCTCCGCCTTTGGCATCTCACAGGCCACCCAGACGAACCTCGCGGACCCGAACGCGCAGATCAAACTGACCCTGCGTGTGGGCGTAAAACGCCGACCGAACACACCGATCGATTACACGAAAGTGAAGATCCAGGTCTTCTTCTACGACGTAGTCAACAACGACCAGGTTCTCCTAACCGATGCGGACGTGAGCTATGAGTGGGCCACTCCCGGGCACAACTGGGCGGACACGGACACCGAGGTCCTCGACGTCACCTACGAACGCCGGAAGAAGCAATACCCCGCGCCCGGCACCCAGCTCGCGGCGGTCCCCGATTCGGTGGAAAAGGCGACCCGCAAGAAGAAGAATCGCGAGAGCGCGGAAGAGACCACGCCACCCGACGACAGCGTCCGCCAGTATCTCGGCTACATCGTGCGCGTTTATTACCAGGATGAGCTCCAGGCGGTGCGGGCCGATCCGACGAAGCTGCTCAATCTCTTCCCGCCGCCGTTCACCGCGCCGCCGCAGTAGATGCAACTGCTCATCGTCCATCAAGACCCGGAGGTCGGCGAAGGGCTCTGCGATCTGGTGCGAAACTACACTGCACAGCAGGTCGCGTATGTCGCGAGCAATGCGGCCGCGTTGGCTTGGGCGCAGACGAACGGCGCCTGCGCTTTACTCCTCGTGCAGCTCGACGCGCCTGGGATCGACGGGCTCGAGCTGAGCGGTTCGTTAGGTGAAATCTTTCCGCATCTGCACACTTTTTTCCTGCCCGCCTACGCAGCCATGGCACCGCACCTCGAATTCGCGGACTCGAAGATTTTCCCGGAACCGATCAACGGCGAACGGCTTCTCCAGGAGATCGCGCAGGCGGAAGCGGCCGCGGGCACCGCCGATTTATTTCATCTCGTCGATCTTCTCCAGATGTGTTGCCTGAGTGAGAAAACCGGCGCGATGCAGATGGTGGCGGGCGCGGAGACCGGGGTGGTCTATCTGCGCCACGGCGAGCTCCGCCACGCCGCGACCGCGCGCGCGCAGGGGATGGACGCGCTTTACGAAATGCTCTGCTGGGGACCGTCACAGTTTGCCTTCGACCCGAACGAAAGCCCGGTTGAGAAAACGATCGACGTCGCCTGGGACGCCGCGCTCGTCGAGATCGTGCTCCGGAAACGCGAGGACCGCGCCCTCCCGCCGGAAGCGACCGCGGAGCCGCAGGTCGCCCCTTCTTATCTCGCGCCGGAGCCGGATCTGACCGGTCAGAATTTCGGGACCTATCGGGTGGGGCGGAAATTGACCGAGAGTTTTTGGGCCAAGGTTTACCAGGCAGAGCAGACCTCGATCGGGCGTTCCGTCGTGCTCCATGTCCTGCGGCGCAGCCTGCGGGACGATCCGGAGCGGACGCAGGAATTCGTCGATACCGCGAGCATCAATGCCAACATCCGCCATCCCGCGATTCTGCCGGTTTACGAAGCGGGCGAACTGGAGGGCACATATTATTACGCGCGCGAATTCGTGGCCGGGAGCACGCTCTATGAGCTGAAGGCCGGTCAGCGTACCATCTCCGCGCTGCTCGCGCTCCGCATCATTCGCGCGGTGGCGAGCGCTTTCGCGCATCTCGACGCGCACCAAATCCTGCACGCGCCGCTTCGGCTCTCCCGGATCTTCGTTACGCCTAACGACGAGGCGCGCCTCGCCGATGTCGCGGTTTCGAATCCGGCCTTCGCCCAGCTCGAGCCCGCCCAGAATGAAATCCAGATGCTCGGTCGCCTCCTCATTCCGATGACGAAAGCGACCGCGGTCCCGGGGAGTGGCCGCGTCCTCAAGCTCATCCACCAGATGCAAACTTCCGGCCCAGACGCGCTCACGGAATGGACCGCGCTGGCCGACGAAACCAAAGTGCTCGAGACGATCGTTGCGCCCGCGCCGTTGCTCTCGCCGAAAAAAACCGGCCTCCTCGACAAGGTAAAATTCTGGGGGAAATAAGGACTCCGGGGGCGGCGCAACTTTCATCTCCGGGGAGTTGCGGTAACTTAGCCGCCGATGAAGCGATTCCTTCCCTGCCTTCTCTTCCTCCTGCTCGCCGTTTCGGCGCAGGCGCAGGTCCAGGTTCGCCTCAGCTTCAAGCGCCTCCAATACATCGCGCACGAGCCGGTCATCGCGACGATGACGATCACCAACCTCGCCGGGCGCGACATCGAGCTGCGGGATGAGAACGAGCAGCATTGGTTCGGCTTCGAGATCACCTCGAACGATGGGCGTTCACTCTCCCCGATCGCGCAATTCGGCGAGCCGCCACTCCAACTCGCCGCCGGGACTTCGGTGACGCGGAAGATCGATCTGGAGAAGCGCTACCCGGTGGCCGATCTCGGCGTTTACCATGTGCGCGCGAATGTTTATTTCGCCGACCTGAACAAGTATTTCTACGCACAGGGAAAGGTCTTTGAAGTGACAACGGCGCGGCCGATCTGGCAGCAAACCGTCGGCCTGCCTTCGGGCGATGGCGAGCGCACTTATTCGCTCATGACCAATCGCTTCTCCGATCACACCTCGCTCTATGTGCGGGTGGAAGATAAGGCGAACGGGCTTGTTTACGCCACCTACTCGTTAGGTCGGCTCATCTCTTTCGATCAGCCGCACGAGGAGATCGATCGCGATAATCAACTTCACGTCATGCAATGTTCCGCGCCGCGCATCTGGACGTATTCGGTCGTCGGCCTCGATGGGAAATTGGTCAAGCACGCGAGCTACGCGCAGACCCGCGGCAACCCGCGGCTCCGCCGGATGGCCGATGGCAGCGTGACCGTGGCCGGGGGATTGATCGATCTCCCGGTGGCTCCGGCGGCGAGTGCTGCGGGCCGCGCGGCCGTTCCGAAATTATCCGACCGGCCGGTAGATTTGCCGCCGCAGGAATAACGCATGGTATCCCGGCTCCGCTGCGCGCGTCGGCGCGTTTATTCGTTAGGCTGTTTCCGGCGGGGACTGCGTTCAGGGATGATCGGCGCGCTTCTTTTCAGCCTCTTCTTCGCTTACCTCCCGACGCCGACGCGCGCGGCGGATCGGCCGCGCACCATCGTGATCGATCCCGGACACGGCGGGTTCGATCGCGGCGGCATTCCCGGGCAGCGGGTCGCGGAGAAAACCATGGCCCTCGATGTCGCGCTGCGGCTCGCGAAGAAACTCCGCGATGCCGGTTTCCGCGTAATTATGACCCGGAACACCGACGTTTTCGTGCCGCTGGGGACGCGGGTGCGGATCGCCAACTCCCAGAAGGACGCCGCGTTCGTTTGCGTCCATTTCAACTCCGCGACCCGGGTTGGAGCGAACGGGATCGAGACCTATTATTATCGCAGCGACAGCGCGCGCCTCGCCGCGAGCGTTCACCGCCAGGTCGTCGGCGGGACGACGACGGATAATCGCGGGATCCGCCGACGCGGGTTTTACGTGCTCCGGAAGACCAACATTCCTTCGATTCTGGTCGAGTGCGGCTTCCTGACCAACCCGACCGAGGCGCAGCTTGCCCTCCAGAGCAGCTATCGCGACCGCCTCGCGCAGCGCATCGCCGACGGGATCATCGGCAAATCGACCCCGTTCAACCGACCGGTCGTGGCCGGACTCACCCACGTCAATTCGCCGTACGCCGGTTCTTATCGCGACTTCGTCAGCTCGGCGCCGGAACGTTCTTCGATCTCGCATCATTCTTCGAAAAAGAAGAAGAAGAGCAGCGCAAAGAAGAAGAAAACCACGTCGAAGAAGAAGACGAAGAAGAAGAAAAAGTAGCAGGGTGGTTTTTCGCCTAACGAACTCGTTGCACTCCCCGATCATCAGCCAGAAGGGAATGCGGGCCGCGGAGGCGGCGGCTTTCGCGCGCGGCGTTTCGGCGGAGGCGCTGATGGAGGAAGCGGGCGAGGGGATCGCGCGCGCGCTCATTAAGTTCTTCAAAGGGACGGGCCGTTGCGTGGTTTTTGCCGGGAAAGGTCACAACGCCGGAGATGCTTTCGTGGCCGCGCGTCTTCTCGCGGCCGCGGGCTGGGCGATCGAAACGCGCCTGGTTTATCCCGAGGAAGATCTCGCTGAGCTGACGATGCGGAAGCTGAACGAATTGCGCGCAATTCCCGCGCGCACACAGATCGCGGGCGGACCGACGATCGTCCTCGACGGCCTGCTCGGGTTGGGCGCGAAGCCGCCGCTGCGCGAGCCGATCCGGCGTGCCTGCCGGAAGATCAACGCCTGGCGGCCGCGCGCCGCGATCGTTGCGATCGATCTGCCTACCGGCGTGAACGGCGACACCGGCGCGGCGGACAAAAACGCGGTCAGGGCGGATTTCACGATCACGGTCGGCTTCGCCAAGAGCGGGTTGGTCGCCGATGACGCCCTCGATTTTGTCGGGCGGCTGGAAGTCGTGCCGCTCGCGGAGTTGCAGGTCGATAAAACGGAGGACGCGCCGGAGGTGGCCGTGCCGGAGACTTTGGGGGAACTCCTGCCGCGGCGCCATTTTTCGAGCTACAAAAATCAGTTTGGCCGCATCGGGATCGTGGCGGGCTCGCGCGGTTTTAGCGGCGCGGCGGTCCTGTGTTCGTTAGGCGCGCTCCGTGCCGGCGGCGGCCTGGTCGAGCTCTTCGTGCCGGAATCGATCTACGAAATCGTCGCCGCGGCCGCGGCCCCGGAAGTGATGGTGAAGCCGGTAAAATCCTACGACGAGTTGCGCGACGCGCCGGTGGACGTTTGGGCGATCGGGCCGGGCCTCGGGCAGGAACACGCCGCAGAAATTCTCGCGCTCATCCGCGAGGCGAAGCAGCCGATGGTGGTCGACGCTGATGCACTAAACATCCTTGCCGGAAAGATGAAGACGCTGAGCGCGGCGCGCGGGCCGCGCCTGCTCACGCCGCACCCCGGCGAGATGAAACGACTTTTTCCGGTCACGAAAAGATCGCGCGCCGCTTGGGCGAGAAAAGTCGGCCGGAAATACATGGCGACGCTGCTCCTCAAAGGCAGTCGCACGATCGTGGCCGAACGCGATCGCGCGCTGAGCTACAAAAGCACCGGCACGCCCGGAATGGCGACCGGCGGGATGGGCGACGTCCTCACCGGCGTTTGTGGCGCGCTTCTCGGCGCAAAGCTTTCGCCTAACGACGCCGCGCGGCTCGGCGCCTGGGTCTGCGGCCGCGCCGCGGAGCTGGCGATTCGCGACGGCGGCGCAAGCGAGGAATCGCTTCTGCCGAGCGATCTTCTCGATCATCTCGGTGCCGGCTTCCGCGAGTTGCGGTTGTAGACGTTTCGCTCTGCGAAACGCGGGAGCCGGCAAGGCTGCAAACTCCACACCCGCGTTTCGTAGAACGAAAAGTCTACAGTAGTAGTGCACAGGAAAGAGCGACGGCGTTCCTGCGA
>JBPCRH010000345.1:0-6583 GCA_050997075.1 Chthoniobacterales bacterium | reverse complement strand
GACCTGCCCCGTCTTCGTTTTCGCTGGCGAAGACAAAAATGGTATCCCCCTTCGCGATTCGCTTGCCGCCATACATCGTCTTCTGCGCGCGGAATTCGAACGTCGACGCCGACGGATCGCTAACCTCAGCCTTGATCGCGAACTTCATGCTTGTCCTCTTTGAGCTTACTCCCATGGGCACGTCAGCCAGCCTTGGCTTTGCGTTCCCACCAGCGAGCAAGTTTGTGTGGTCGGACAAAAAGACAAAGCCGCAAATAAGTTGAACAGCAATGGCCTCGAGCGCTGGGAGATGTACTGGCAGGATTGCGGACCGATCTCGATACATTCTCAGATGCCGAAGCCTATGCTCTGATGCTTTCCGGTTATCGGATGACGACCACCGGATTCAAAAGCAACCTGCCTGACTTCCCTGTAACGGATACCTCGCGCGAAGCGTGGCGGTTCGGCTGCGGCCCGTCGCCTGATTGCGGTCGTTATCGCACTTCCAGATGCCTTGGAAATCAAAAGATGGAACTCGATAGCCGGCTACATCATCGCCGCGATCCTGGTGATCCTGGCAATCCTCGCCTTCCGTCATCAGAGGACTCGTTCTGTCTTTATCATCGGCGCACTGCTCGTGGCAGGCGGATCGCTCGTTGCGCGAATGCACCCCTGGATTTTCGAGCCGATGTTTCGCAGCGCCGGAAAAGTGCGACCGAAGCAATGACCCGAACCCGCCGCACACCGCCTTCGCGCAAATACCCGGATTTATTCGTTAGCCTTGATACCATCGGCTCTGGACCTGCTGCACCATCGCGACGGCCCCCATCAGGACGAGCGCGGCGATTACCTGATGCGGACGCAAGGCGGCGTGAAAGAATCCCCAGGTGATGCAAACGGCGGCGAGCGTCTGCATCATTTCAAAATAACCCGCGGTCGAAGCTTTCGTTAGGCGCAGGCCTTCGAAATAAATGAGGAGAGGGATGCCGCCGGAGAGCGACGCCAGAAGAATGAGCGCCCCGATCGCAGTGTTGGGATGGGCCTGCGCGGCGGCCGGCCAAAGCGAGGCGCTGTGCAGCTTGCCCATGACGAGCAGGATGATCGTCATGCAAACCAGCCCAACCACGATCCTCAAACTGGAGGCGAGGCGGAGCGACATACCGGTCATGACGCCGCGACCCGCAACCGTAGACAGCCCCCAGAAGAGCGCGCAAATGAGTGCGTAACCCGTTCCCAGATTGAGCCCGGCTTCGGTGAAAGAGACGTCGATCAAGCCCGGGTAAGTGACCGAAACAAAAATCCCGGCCACGATCGCGATCCCGGCGAAGAGATAAAAGCCACGCGCCAGCCGGTCGCCGAAGAGGAGGCAAGCCGCGGTTGTGGAAATGACCGGCTGGATGTTGAGCACGACGTTGACCACCGTCGGATTGCCATTCTTAAGCGCGAGCGTAAAAAAAATCGTACCGACGGCCGAGCCGGCGAAGCCGGAGAAGATGAGATAAGCCCAGGTGCGCCCGTCGATCTTGGGAATTTCCCTTAGCCTAACGACAAGGAGCGGGAGGAACATGAGCAGGATGAGAACGTGTTCCCAGAAGACGATCACTTCCGCGTCGAAGAGGTCGTTGAGGGGAATGCGCCACGCGCTTTCCGTGCCCCAAAGCGCCGCGCCGAGCGCGACGAGCCATGGGCCGTAACTCTTCCGCTCGTTCGTGCGCTCAGTCATGCCGCTAGGGTGTATCTGCCGCCGTCCGAGCCGTCAACGCTCGCGCCCGGCTCGAAAGCAGGGAAAATGGCGGAACCTGCGAGCGCATGAACGGCAAATCCACCCGATGGGACCAATTGTTAGGCGATGCGGAAGGCCTGCTGCCGATGTTTCTAGAGGCGACCGCCGGTCTCGCGCACGAAAAGAAAGGCATCCGGCAGAGTGAGCTTTTCTTCTTCTACGCGTTGGTCGCACCGCGCCGGCCGTCGCGTATCGTGGAATCGGGCCGCGCTCGCGCCCAGAGCACCCTTGCGCTTTCGCGTCTATTTCCAAACACCGCGATCGTTAGTCTGGAATCGGAACCGCATTCTCCCGATGTCGCAATCGCTGCGGAGAAATTGAAGGATCGCGCGAATGTAGAGTGCCGCTTCGGTGACTCACTCGTGTGCCTGCCGGAATTGGTCGGACCGGGCGACGTCGTGCTGATTGACGGCCCGAAAGATTTCCGTGCACTCAAGCTGGCTTTTCGTCTGCTCGCCGCCGGACGAACGCCGGCGGTCTTGGTGCACGATCTCTGGATTGGTTCACCGGCGCGAAGATTCGTCGATCGCCGTATCACCTCCACGCTGTTGAGCGACAACGCGCGCTGGGTGAAGCGTTACGCCGCGCTCGACTCAGCCGCGCAATATCCACCGACCACTGGCGATGTCCGCCTCGCCTACGGAGCGACGCTCGGTTGCTTTGAGGCAGGAGGAGAAAATTATCAGCGACGCCTCGCGCAATGTCGTGCGGCGCAGGGTGCCGATCGCCTGCGCGAGACCGTGCGCAAACTGCTACACCAGCCGCCAGTCACGCGGCCGAAAGACTTCGCGGTGGTCGAAGGCAAGCAGCGGCGATGACGGCCAGATTACAATTTGCCAAGGGCGCGAATCCCGCCTTGTTAGGCGGACGCCGGCGGCAACGGTGTGCTTTTGGTCAGAAACATTTCCAGCCATGCGCCTCTCACAAAAGGTCGAAAAACTCACTAACCGAAAGGCTCTCGAAAGTGCTCAGCGGCACCTCCGCCGCTCTCTTCTCGCGCGGCGATCGAGCGTGCGCCTCGATCCTGAAAGCCTGATCGGGGCGATCGATCAAGAGAAATTCGAAGACATCCGCAAGCGCCACGTGATCGACGACCCGGGCGATGGCTGGCCGAAATATTTCGATCTGCCGCGCTGGATGTCGATCAACCTCCGCCGGGTTCACGACCTCGGGTTGGACTTCGGCTTTCGCAAGCGCGTCCTCGATCTTGGCTGTGGCGCGGGCTATTTCCTCTACATCACGAAGGCTCTTGGGCACGAAGTTCTCGGCCTCGATATCGATGAGAACCCGATGTTTGGAGAAATGGTCGCCCTGCTCGGATTATCCCGCGTCATCTGGCGGGTCGATCCCTTCCAACCACTGCCGCCGCTCGCGAGGAACAAATTCGATCTCATCACCGCCTTCATGATTTGCTTCAACGGCCACAAGAGTCCCGCGCTCTGGGGCCGGCAGGAATGGACGTTTTTCCTCGACGACCTGGCGGCGCGACTCAAGCCCGGCGGCCGAATCTGCCTCGGATTCAACCGGGAAGAAAACGGCCATTACTACAACGAAGACCTGCGCGAATTTTTCGTCAGCCGCGGCGCGGAGATTCACCCGAAGGGCGTGATCGTCCTCACTCCGCGCTAACTGGTCAGAGCGCGGCGCACCATCTTGAGCGGGCGCCGGATGCATATCCCGCGGATGACAAGGGGTTAGGCGCCGCGACCTCTTCAACGCGCTTCCACGCGTTGAGCGAGAAATAAGTAATATCGGCCCACCTTTCTCTCACCATCGACGGCTTCGACCGCTCCGAGCGATGTTAGCTGCGGAAAACTTCGACGCAGCGAGTGGCCGAGCGACCTTCTTTTGGCCACGACCAAGGCATTGCCGGAGGGATATTTTGCATCATAGTCGGACCACAGTTCCAACTGGTTCAGCGGCCGGCTCACACTCGGCACAAACGTCTCCGGTTTTCCCGGGAGATAAAAGGAGAGCAGCGCCGCCGTCATGTAGTTATCCGCGATAATGAATTGGGCTCCGGTGGATTTCTCCACCTGCGCGACCGTCGCCGCGAGGTTGCGCGACCCGCGCGCGCGATCGAGCGGATCAGCCCGGTGCGAGAGATGGAGCCAGCGCGTCTCGAGGAGGAGGCCGGTCTCGACCAAGGCGAGAGTCAGCGCGAAGCCGGCCAGCCATCGAGCCCACGAATGAATCTTAGCCAGCTCCAGCCATTTTGCCGATAAGAGCACGATCCCACCGGTGTAAGCGGCCGCTGTCCAGTTCGGGGGGCCAAAGTAGTGCACGCTCAAAAAGAGATAGAGTCCGAAAAGCGGAAGGAAGAGTGCTGCGGCATAACCAGTCGCCGGCTGCGGGGCCTGCCAGAGCGATCGCCGGAAAAAGACGAAGAGCAGCCCGAGGAAAAAGAGGGGCGAAATGACACCGGCTTGCTCGACGAGAAAAGACAAAGCAAAGGCAGGATGAAAGCTCACTCCCTGGTCGAGCGCGCCGCGATGGAGCAGCCAGTCGCTCGTGGGCCAGTGATGCCGAATATTCCAGACGATCGCCGGGAGAAGAAAAAGGAGCGCCGTTCCGAGCATCGCCCAGAAAGTTCCGTTCCGAAGGTGCACTCTGCTCGGTCGATGCCAGAGGCAGAAAGCGGTAAACGAAATTAACTCGATCGCGGCGGTGTATTTTGAGAGAAGGCTCAACCCGACGATGGCACCGGTCAGGATCCATGGGCCAAGCCGCGTCTGGTCTTTGGTCCACCAAAAAGCGATCGCGGCCCAGCTCCAAAAGAAGACGTAAACGGTATCGATCGTCATTAACGAAGCGCCCACCGCAAAAAGTGGGACAACACTCGCCACCAACACCGCCCAAAACGCCGCGCGCGCGGAAAAGATGCGGCGCGCAAGAAGGAAGATTGCGAGGCCGGTGCCACCGGCGAGAAGCACCGCAAAAAAGCGTACCCCGAAAACGGTCTGGCCAAAGAGCGCGGTGCCAGCCCAGATCAGCCAGGCGATCATCGGGCCCTTATCGAGATAACAGATGTCGGGATGACGCGACCAAAGCCAGTAATAGGCTTCGTCGCCGACTAGTTCCAGGTGCGTGCTGTAGAGGAGATGAAAGATCGTCCCAAGCACAATGAGGGTGATCGTTGCCCCGAGGTAGCCGCTTTGCTCAGGCTCGACCGGAACCACAGTCGAGTCGTTAGGCCGGGCCATGTCGATGCCAGTGAAACCCGCGTTCGCCGACCCTAGCGCGGCAGCAACTGCTTTGGGTCAAAGCGGTGATTGGCCACCGCCACTTCAAGCGCTTCCTCTTCCGCGGATTCGGTACGGGCCGCAATCACCTGCCCATTCATGGCATCGATCGAGATCTCGTGAATGTCAGATGTCGAGGGAGACTCGACATCGATTGTCCAGATGAGCCGTCCACTCTCAGTCCACAGCCCTTCCGCGCCGAGCCGCCCCCTGGGGACATGCTGGAGCGCGATGCGTTCGGCTTGACTCAAGTTAATCTTCCTCGACGACGGCCCTTCGAGACTCTTCCGCGGGCGACTGAGGAGGAGGGCGATCAGGATAAGTGCCAGGCCAAGCGCGGCGGGCGGCAACCAGCGATGCACGACGAGGCGCGAGTGATTGTCGGCAAAAGGCGCAGTCTGAGGATCTTCTCCACGCAAGTGTCGTCCTACTGGCTGGCAGTGCCGGGAGCGAAACCATTTTAGGCCCACGGAGTCGATGATCGGCAGAATAAGAAAGCTGCGCACGCTGTACTTAGAATCTCCGTGTTGCCGGCGGCGATGTCGGACCGGTTCTTCGACGACGCGGAAACCCGCGGCCACGGCCAGCGACGGAATGAAGGAATAAAGCGTTCGAATGGGAATAAAGGCGCCGACAACCTCCCGCCGAAAGACCTTGAGGGCGCAGCCGGCGTCGGACACTCCGTCGCCTAACCATTTCGAGCGAACGCGATTGGCGATGCGAGAAATTTTCCGGCGCATCCAGGAGTCTTGTCGTTCCATCCGTGCGCCCACGACCATGTCGGCGTCCTGCAAACGCGCGAGTAGCTTCGGGATTTCGTTGGCATCGTTCTGCCCGTCGCCATCCATCGTCACGATGATCGGGGCGGTGGTCTTGCTGAAACCGAAAAGCAAAGCGGCCGACTGTCCCTGGTTTTCGGTGAGATGAAAAACCCGGCAAGCCGGCCAGCTCTGAGCCACCTCATCAAGTGTCGCGCCGGTGCCGTCGCTGCTTCCGTCATCAATCAGGATGACTTCGCCGTGGGCCAGCCCGCCTTCCAGGAGGTTGCGCAGCTCGTGACAGACGATCGAAACATTCCTCTCTTCATTGAAGAATGGAATCACTACGGCAAACGATGGCACGCCATTCATGGAATAAATTCTGCCAGGGAACTTGCGCCACCTGCCACGCACAATCAAGACGCTCGGCCAGCGGCACGCGTTCAAAAGGCGCTGCCGGGCCGAAAGATACTGGCGGCGCCGCTGGATGCTGCCGTAGAGGCAGCGACTTGGAAACCGACCCGGGGAGAAAGCTAATACTTTATCGAAAATCCGGTCCTAAAAAGATTGGCATTGCTATTATCGTAGCTAAAGGCGCCAAAAACAGTCAAATGTGAGTTTACGTGATAGCGCATTCCGACACTAGCAACATTTGTCAATGGCGCCACCTCGGCGATCGCCGCCGCAACAGTCGGCGGCATTCCCTTACCAGACCTGCCGACGGAAGAGTTGGTTCGGTTGACCTCGGCAAAAAGATCAATCTTGGGATTGACAAACCATTCCAGGGCAAATTCGAAATCAAGAGGGTTCTTGGTTGCTAC
>JBPCRH010000384.1:0-4032 GCA_050997075.1 Chthoniobacterales bacterium | reverse complement strand
TGGTGCAGGCGTAAGTTGCGTTAACCCGGAGTGCGCAAAGAGGGCGGGAGTTCGCGGTAGGGTGCCCGCCCCATGCCGGCACTCGAGAACGCTCCCGCGCTCCACACGAATGAGCTGACGCATCGCTACGGCGAGCGCGTTGCGCTCGATCACGTTTCGCTCACGGTCGCGCCGCGCGAGATCTTCGGCCTGCTCGGGCCGAACGGCGGCGGCAAGACGACGCTCTTCCGGATTCTGTCCACGCTCGTTCGGCCGACGAGCGGCTCGGCACAGATTCTTGGGCTCGATCTCCTCCGCGACACCGGCGCGCTCCGCCGGCGGATCGGCGTCGTCTTTCAGGCGCCGAGCCTCGACAAGAAACTGAAGGTCCGCGAAAACCTCGCGCATCAGGGCCGGCTTTACGGGATCGCTGGCGGCGCGCTCCGCGAACGGATCGAGCATTTACTGCTCGAGTTTAATCTCCGCGATCGCGCCAACGACCTCGTCGAGACGCTCTCCGGCGGCTTGCAGCGCCGAGTGGAGATCGCGAAAAGTTTATTGCATCGCCCGGAGTTCCTGCTTCTCGACGAACCTTCGACCGGGCTCGATCCGGGGGCGCGGATCGATCTTTGGCAGACGCTCTATCGGCTGCGCGATCAACAGGGCGTGACCGTTCTCCTGACCACGCACCTGATGGAGGAGGCGGAACGCTGCGATCGCGTCGCGATCATTGACCAAGGGAAAATCGTCGCCTCGAACACACCCGCCGCGCTCCGCGCGGAGATCGACGGCGGGGTGATCAGCGCGCGGACAAAGGATGCGACGTCGTTAGGCGAAAGGATCGCGCAGTCGTTAGGCGTGGAAGTGAGCGTGCTGAACGACGAAGTGCGGATCGAGCATCCGGCAGGCGCGGCCTTTATCGCCACGCTCGTTGGCCAGTTCCCGGGTGAGATCGATTCCGTCACGCTCGCGAAGCCGACCCTGGAAGATGTCTTCATCGCGCGCACCGGCCGGCGCCTCGAGGAAGAGACGAGCTAAAGCGCGTCGACATCCCGAGCGGATCCCGCGAACCCGGGAGCAGTCGAGGGATCCCGCCGAGCTTCTTCAAAGCGTCCGCGCGCGGACCGATTCACTCCGCGCGACAGCTTCCCGGCAGCTCCACGGGATCCCTCGACTCCTTTCCGCTTCGCTGCACTTCGCTCGGGATGACAGTGATTGCGCGCCCGCGCGGCCACTAATCATCCCGGCTCGCGAACCACGCGCCGAACAGTCCCACCGCCGCCGCTAGGAGTCCGCCGGCGATCAGGTTGCGATGCAGATCAGTCCAAAGCTGCGGACTGTGGGGGTGCGCCCGTCGATCGAAACGCCCGTGGGCCCCGGGGTCGCCGCCGACCGGTTCGTAAAGGTTATTCGGTTGGTTCGGCTCCTGCCGTTCGTCAGTCATTTGCCCTTTTACGCCGTTCTTTCCGAGGTAAAGATCGCCCAGCCGTGGAAAGAGTTTGTTCCCGATGATCGCGATGACGGTTGGCAGACCGACGTAAATTTCACGCCGCTGGTTTTTCGACGCGAAGACGATGGCGCGCGCGGCCACTTCCGGCTGGTAAATCGGCGGCACCGGTTGCGACTTGTTCGGCAACTTATTTTTGCACCAATCGAACTGCGGCGTGTTCAGCGCCGGCATCTGCACCATCACCGGCACGATACTGCTCTTTTGGTGAATCGATTCCGCGCGCAAGGAATCAATGAAACCCTGTATGGCGTGCTTGCTCGCGCAATACGCGGCCTGGAGCGGAATCCCGCGATAGGCGAGCGCGCTCCCGACCTGCACGATGTGCCCGCGATCGCGCGGGAGCATGCGCTTGAGCGCGGCGAGGGTGCCGTTGACGTAACCGAGGTAGCAAACTTCCGTCACGCGTTTGAACTCCGCGGGCGTGGTGTCCTTGATGAACGCGAAGACGCTGGTCATGGCGACGTTGACCCAGACGTCGATCGGCCCGAGCTCGCGCTCGACGCGCTCGGCCGCAGCCTCGACGGCATCGGCATCGGCCACGTCGCACTGCCGAATGATGGCCTTGCCGCCGCGTTCCTCGACGTCGCGTTTCGCGCCCTCGAGCGCTTCCATGCCGCGGGCGAGGAGACCGATGTGCGCGCCCTCGGTTTCGGCAAACATGCGGGCCGCGGCGCGCCCGACGCCGGCAGCGGCGCCGGTGATGACAATGACTCTGGGTTTGTGGTTGGCCATCATAAAACTCGTTCGTTAGTCCGCGGAGAAGGCAATCAGACCTGTTTAAAAGAACGGCGCAGGGAGGCTGAGTGAATCCTAAAAACTTCCCGCGCCGCGCTCTTCGCTAAACCGACAGCGTTCCCGCCGGTTTGGTTCAAAATTTGCGGTGCTCGACCGCCGCTAGGCCCGGATCCAGCGCTCGGCTGCCGTGAGGTCGCTGGTCTCGAAATACTTCACGGCTTCCGGCGCGAAAATCGCGCCGATTTTCGCCACCCATTTTTGCCAGGCTTTCTCCCCGACCATGGCGACGCGCTCGACCGCGTCGCGATGTGTCATCTCGAAATGGAGATCGTCCCAGGCCGCGCTGAGATCCCAGCCGTGGAAATCTTCCATCACCAGGAGCAAGCGCAGGGCGCGTTCACGCGCGATCACCCGCTGCCAGGCCGGAATTAACTTGTCGTAGTCTTCCTGTGTGAGTTTCCCGCTCACGCGGACGTGGATGACCTTGCCTTCTTCGGAAACAATCTCGTGCATCTCCGAAGGAATCGGGCGCTAGAGGCCCATCAGTTCCCGAATATATTTCACCGGCGGGCTGCCGTAGCTGAGCGCTTCGTCGTTGAATTTCTTCGCATCGAACTCCTTGCCCGCCTTTGCCTGCGCTCGGGTGCGGAGGTCGAGCCACTCGCTCACGCCGACGAAATAGGTCGAGAGCTGCGCCGAGGAAATGCGAGCGCGTTTCCATTTCGCGACGGCTTCGCCTTCCTGCTGGAAACCTTCCTTCTCCATCAGGTCGATCGCTTCCTTTTCGGTCATCTTTCCGGCGTGGATGTTTTGGTCGATGATCGCGTTTACGATTACGCGCAGGCGCATTTTCAGTTGCTGAATCTTCACCTCGGGCCCGCCGAACCCTTCCTCCGCCATCTTCTGTTCCATATAGACGGCCCAGCCTTCAATCATGCTGCCGCTCTGGAACATCGCGCGCACCATCGTCGGCGCCTTGAACTGGTTCGAATGCACGAGTTGGAGGTAATGGCCCGGCATTGCTTCGTGCACGGTCAGGTCGTGCACCATGTAGTTGTTGTATTCGCGAAAGAACGATTCTTTCCGCTCCTCCGACCAGTCGCTCGGGGTCGGCTCGATCGCGAAAAACGTCTTCCCGTTTTTCTCCAGCGGCCCCGGGGAATCGCAATAGGCAATGCCCGCGCCGCGCTTGAACTCCGGCATCACGATGACGTCGAGCGGCTCGTCCGGCACGGTCACGAAGCCTTTTTGCCTAACGAACGCAGTCGCTTCGCCGACGACCTTCTTCGAGTAATCGACGATCGTGTCGTTATCGGGATGGCGCTCGGCCAGCTTGTCGAGGACCGCGGCCGTCACCTTGTGTTTGTCGTCGAAAGTTTTCGGATCGGCGTTCGGGGTGAATTTCTTGTAGAGCGGCAGCGCGGTCTCGTAGATCGCGGCTTGGGTCGCCTTCAGGTCGGCTTCGGCGCGCGCCATCACTTCTTCCATCGGCATGTCGGAGGCGAGGGCGAAGTGGAGTTTTTTACGGAACTTTTTCTCGCCCAGCCGGAAGTCGCCGGTGGAGCGGGGGAGGAGATCTTTTTGCAGCCAGGTTTTGTAGTCGGCGAGGGCGGTGGCGGTTTTTTCCTGGAGCGGGGCGAGTTCCTTCTTCAGCTCCGGCGCCTGGTCGAGGAGCGGCGCGAGGCCATCCTTCACGAGTGAGATCGCACCCTGGGGTTGGTCGATCGCGACCTGCGTGTTGAGCTCCGGCGGGTGCTGCAGGTTCGCCTTCGCCTGCACGATCACGGCCGGGAGCGCCTCCATGCGCG
>JBPCRH010000341.1:0-2635 GCA_050997075.1 Chthoniobacterales bacterium | reverse complement strand
GCCGCTCGTCTGCGCCACACAGCATGTTTTTTTTTCGGGCGACGGGCGCTACCTCGCGGCGGGTTGTCGGGACAACAGCATCCAGTTTTGGCGCACGGCGGCCTGGGGAATGGCGTTTTCGAAACCGCCGTGGGCGCTGGAGTTTTTGCCTATGGGTGGAGTGGTCTCGTCGCTGGCTTTCTCGCAGAACGGCAAAACCCTGGCCGCTTCCACCTTCGACGATGGAACCAGCACCTGGCGTCTGCCGGCGGAACAGGAGACTGCGGCTGCGGAATCTTCGCGTCGTTAGGCAAAAAATGACGAAGCTTCCTCGTGAAAAAAAAGCAGCCGGCGCCATCCGGGTGGGCACCGCGAGCTGGTCGGACCCCGGTTTCGTCGAGCGCTGGTATCCGCCGAAGTTGCCCGCGGGTGAGCGCCTTGGCTGGTATGCGCAGCACTTCGATTTGGTCGAGGTAAATTCCAGTTTCTACGCGGTCCCGGCGACGCGGATGGTGGAACGCTGGGCGCGCACGACTCCGGAAGGATTTCTCTTCGACGTGAAAGCGCACCGGTTGCTCTCACGCCATTCCGCCCCGGAGAAATCGCTCCCGCCCGCCCTGCACCGGATCGTCAAAGCGGACGCCAAAGGGAAAGTCCTGCTCACGGAAAAGGTCGAGCAGGCGTTGCTCGATGAGTTGATCTCCGCAACCGAACCGCTGCGCACCGCCGGAAAATTCGGCGTTTTTCTCCTGCAACTCTCGCCTGCCTTTTCTCCGCGCAAACACAAGCTCGACGAGCTCGCCCCGCTCCTTGCGCGACTCGGTCCGCTCGGGCTGGTGGTGGAGCTGCGCAATCGCAACTGGACGGAAGGCGAGCAGCTCGCGCTGACGCTCGCATTTTTCCGGGAGGAAAAAGCGGCGCTCGCGCTGGTCGATGCGCCTAACGAAAAGCACTTCACGATCATGCCGAGCGACTTGAACGAAGTGACGAACCCCGCGCTTGCTTACCTCCGCCTGCACGGCCGCGACCCGGAGGCTTATCTTCGCGGGAAGACGGTCGCGGAACGATTTTATTATGATTACAACGACAAGGAGATCGCCGAAGTCGCCGAGCGTGCGCAGGATCTGGCCGGTGACGCCGAGGAAGTGCACGTGATTTTTAACAACAACGCTCTCGATTTTGCCCCGCACGCCGCCCTCCGCTTGCGCGCCGCGCTCGGGCAAATCACCAATGCGCCCGCGCGCCAGCCGGATCTTTTTCGATAGGCAAGGAAGGCGATGAACGAAGAGAAACCTGCAGCACTAAACGCCTGGCGACGGTTCCGGCATTGGCTCAGCGGTGTTCACCTGCACCTCATGACGATCGAGGACACGCCGCACTCGATCGCGCTCGGGTTGGCGATCGGGATCTTCTTCGGCTTCACCCCGCTTTGGAGTTTGAAGACGCTCCTCTCGATCGGCGTCGCCTGGCTCTTCGGCGCGAACAAAGTCGCCGCCGCCGTCAGCGTGACGCTGCATGATCTTCTCCTCCCGTTCATGCCGGCGATTTACCTTTGGGAATACAAGTTTGGCTACTGGGCGATGCACGGGCACCTGCCGCGGCGGATCGGTTTTCGCACCCTCGCCTTCCGCGATTACGTGCACTGGGAGACGTTTTTCACGGTCGGGCGGCCGCTCCTCGTTGGCTCACTTATTATCGGCCTGCCCTCGGCCGCGATTGTTTATTTCGTCTCCCGCGGGCTCGTCACGCGGCATCGCGCCCGGCGGGGAACCTGAAATTTTCGCGGGCGGCGGCACGGGAGTTGCATCAATCGGAGCCAGCGCGGGCCTCGCTCTCTTTGAGAGGGAAGCCGGCCATAGTAATCCCAAACTTATGAAATTCTTCAGCCTCACGCTTGCTTCCAGTCTCCTGCTTTGTTCGTGCGCCGACATGGTGGTCACGAAGTCCTACACTTCTTCCACCTCCACGCGGACTGAAGTCGACGCGAAGGATTTCGATGCCAAGGACGGCGTCCGTTTCTCGACCAATTGCGGCGTCGGCGCGTCTCATCCGGTGGCGATTTACATCCGGCCTTTCTGCATCGACGACGCGGTTTTCCGTGGGGACCAAACCCCGAGCGCCGGTGAAATGCCGATCCGCAAATCGCTCACGCCGATCCAATTTGCCGGTGACCTGAAGGAAGAGCTGAGCAAGCTCGCGCCTGCCCGCATTCTCGCGGCCGACGAAACGCCGCGGGTCGGCTGGGTCGTGGAAGGTCAATTCGATCTCGTCGATGGCGGCGACCCGCTGGCCCGCTTCTTTTTCGGTCATCTCGGAGCCGGCCAATCCTTTCTTGCCCTGCACGTGAAGGTCACGGACGTGGTCTCGCGGCAGGTCGTTTACGAATTCGACATGGCTGGCGGCAGCCGCCTCCAAGGCAAACTCGGCACCGTCCGCGCGAGCGGTCTCGGTCGGGCGACGCCCTTCGATTTGCGGAATGCGGCGGAGCGCGTCCTGCTCGTGCTGAGTCCGGATCCGTTCCGCTTTGGGGCGCGTTCTTCGGTTACGCTGCGCTAAGTGCGGGCGTGGACCGGTGCGGCGGTCGGACCGCAGATATTGCGGTTGCCAAGGAGGAGCGGCCAGTTAACGTGCCCTCCAATTTTGACCGGACATCTGA
>JBPCRH010000254.1:0-5346 GCA_050997075.1 Chthoniobacterales bacterium | reverse complement strand
TGCGCCAAGAACTAAAGCGGTTTCAACGCAAGGGTCTCGGCTACTCGAAAGACCCTCCCACGCACCGGCTGGCGGTTGCGCTTCACTTTGGAGTTTACACGTTCGCGGAAGCCCTCGGCTCCTAATTGTAGCTTCGCGGGAGAGTTGTCCCGCTTTCCGATGTCCAGATGTCCAACTCTCGGGATTAAATGGTAACGCCCGCGATGCACGCGGGCTTTTCAAAATCTGGAATCGCGGAGTTGCCGCCCTACTTTTTCATGGCGAGCGGCTGCATTCCGCGATGACTTTCTTTCAAATCGACTGGGGAAATTCGGGACATTTGCAGAGGGGCGGCGGGACCCGTGCAACGCGGCTGCATTGGCGCTGAGCGCTTCGCTTTTTTAAGTCGCTCGGCCGGTCGCACGGCCGGCGCGGGAAGCACGTCGGCGATCGCGGCCTCGATGTCACGCAAGAGCGGGCGTTCGCGCCCCTCTTCGCGCGCATTGTCCTTCGCGAGCGTAGCGATTTTCGAAATGTCGCTAACGTAGTTGCGCTCCGTTGCCAAGGCCGCGCAGGCGACGATGCGGACGATCTCATCCGGCATGCCGATAAAATGAATCCGCGCGACGGCTAAAGCATCGGCCTCGGAGAGTTCGTTAGGCAAGTGAACGGTTTTCAGAATCCGTTCGTCGAACTGCTCCATCGCGAAAGCGGTGACTTTGACGAATCTCTTTTTCGCCACCTGATAGCTCTGCGGCGTGCAAACAAATACGGCCGCGAGACCGCGATCCAGGACGGCACGACGAACCCAATTCAGACGCCCTGGCGCAGTGTTGCGCGAGTAGTTCGTTGGGAGTCCGAACTGCCATTCGTCAAAGCAAAGGGTCAACCCGGAGAAGCGAAGAACGTAATCGATCTGCTCGCGGAGATCGCGGACGCTGTTCTTTGCGTCAACATTCAGGCCTAAGCTTCGCGCAACCTCGCGCAAAAGGTCGCCGATTGAGTTTGAGGCCGGTGTGTCGACCAGGCGAAAATTACCGGGATCCATTTTGCAGCAAAGCCGCAACGCCTCAGTTTTGCCGAAGCGCGAATTGCCCGAAATCATAACCGGCTCGCTCATCGAGCGCGCCTTTTGCATCCAACGAAACACGAGGCGCGTAACCTCAGTGTCAGCGATCGTCGCTTTCAGGCGCTCGGCGCGGCGTTCGATGAATTCCAGGAGCGCCGGCCCGATGGCGGCGAAGTAGCGGGGCGCGCCAAAGTGGTTTCGGTTAGGCCCGAAGCCGACATGCGGCAGCTCGCAGAGTTCTTTGAAATAACCCGCCAGAGATTCCCTTGCGTCCGCTAAGCAAAGCTCACGCGCGGCCGCTGGCGTGAGCTTCTCGATCAATAACCGCCGTAGCTCAGATATTGTGCCGGTCCAAGTCTGAAGCTCGTCCTCGTCGCGGCGCTCCCTGTAATCTTCGCCTTCCGGAACATCATGTCGGATGAGCGAAGAGAGGCCCCACGTTTCAATGACCCGCTCGAATGTGACGCGACCTGGCCGGCTCTCCACCTCTCGACCGAAAGCGTTTTCGAAGATCCAATCATCGCGTCCGAAAATTTGTTCGCGATCGTGCGATGACATTTCGGCAAAGACGGCAATTGCATCGTCGGCGTTGTAACGAGCCCCGCACGGATTCGCCGCGATCATCGCGACAGTCCCGACTTGATCGCGGCAACTCTCGCAGAAATCCTCTGCAAATTTCGTTAGGCCACCCGGATAATTATCCGGTTTGGAAACGTACTGGAGAAACAAGAGCGCGCGGATGAACCGCGGCTCGTCCGTGAACTCGTCGAACAATTCCGGCAGCTCAAAGTTCCGCAGTTTTTCGATCTTGGCCGCGATCAGCTCAGGCCTAATCGGCGGAATGCGTTCGCTCATGAGCGCCTCCGTTCTTCGTCAGGCGTGGAGCCGGCGTGCTCGCAAGCTTCTTGCGCCCTAACGATGGCCTTTAGCCTTTCTACTTCGCTGATATGCTGCGCCACCCGCGACGGCCGGCGCACTTTCGCCGGATCGATCGACAAATTGTTCCGGGCCGCGAGCTGCTCGATCGAACCGCGCGCCGCTTCACGCTCGTTGCTGAGTGCGATGCTCTCCCGTTCAATTCGGCCGTGTGCCTCACCCGCGGCTCGCAGCTCCGGAGAGCCGAGCAGCTCGCGGCGGATCGTGAGATTTGCCTTCGGAGCCAGCTCGCGAAAGAGGGCGCGCCCGTAGCTGACAAAGCGCATTTGATCGCCGCGCGCGCGTCTGAATTCTTCGGAAGTCGCATCATGCGCTCGGACTTTTTCAAAAAGAGGCACGCCGAAAGGATTCTGTGCGCTCGGATCGGAAGCGATGTGAGAGACTGTGACCAGCTCCGGCATCTCCGGGTTGAAACGCACGCGGACTTTCTCGCCGATCAGTGCGCCGAGTTGCTCAGAGCCGCAGTATTGATGCCGGAACCGGCCGATCCGCAGTTCGATTCCTTCATTCGTCACGGTCTGCACGGACTCTTCTGTCGAGAGCAGGAAACGCAGCGATTCCGGCAGAACATGATGCCCACGTCCACCCGATAACTGTTCCCAACCTTCTGCCGGGGACAATCCAGCCAGGCGTTCGCCGTTTTGCGGTTCGTCGGCAAAGCGGCGCATGACTTGAGCGAGCATCTCGGCGCACTGCTCGGTGTTCATGAGCATCTGTGCCGGATCGACTTCAGCTTTTTGCGGTTGGGCGACTCTCTTCAAGCTTTGGAGGAACCGGCGCAGGCGCTCATGTTTCACGCTCTGTTCCGAGCGCCCGCAATAGCCAGGCGCATACTCATCGAGGTTCTGAAGCGTCCCAATAACTTGCTCGACGATTTTCGCTTTTGGAGTGGTGGCGTTCCTTTCCGTTAGCCGAATGCCGTTCCGGAGAAAGCTTTCATCGATTGCCGCCCATTCCGAAAGAGCCCGCACGTTTCGCGACTGCCAGATCCCGCGCTCGAAGACGAAACGGTCGAAAGGCAAACCGATTTCCGGCCGCATGCAAACGCGCGCGATCAGCGTGCGAATCTGGCGCGAGTTGTAAGTCGGAGCCGGCGCGAGACAGAAGCCTAACGGATTGCCGGTGCGCTCATCTACAACGGGGAGAAATTGCGGCCTAACGATATTAAATCGACGGCCGTCGAATTCGTATTCTCCCTCGTCGAACCAATCAACGAGGTAATGATTCAAAGTCACGTCGTCTGAGGTATAGGAAGACCCGGCCAAGACGTCGCTCCAGTCGCGCCGAATGCTCGGCATCGACAAGCGCGCCGCACGCGGTCCCAATTGGAGCGCTTTCATCGCAGCGACCATCGGCCGCACCGCATTGCGAACGACATTCGGCATCCGGCTTTTCGCCTTACGACAATCGAAAGGGTAGGCCGCGCGGAAGTCTTCCGAAAAACGCTCGCCGGTCGGCGCCGTGCCCGTATGTAGTTCCCGGTAAGCTTGTGACTCGCGGCCTCCGCAGTGAAAGCGGGTGTGCGTCGCGAGCAGCTTGATCATGGCGTCGAAGTCGGAAGGCTTCCGACCGACCCGCGCCGGCTGGACGCGCCGATCGGCGATCGTCTCAATCCCATGCTCCAACGCCTCTCGGATTTTCCGATTGAGGTTGCGCTTGATCGCTTCCTCAGAGTCGCCCATGAACGGAGCCACCTGGAGAAGATAGCGACGCAGCTGCCGCTTGAGCTTTACTTCGTCAGCCCCTGTCGTTAGGCGGTCAGACCAAAGATTGAGCACCTCACGCCAGCAATACGCGATCTCGCGCAGGCTCGGTTTTGTGCGATCGCGAATGGTCGCAAACGCCGAGTCGAGTTCATCGAAATGATAGGACGCGGCGAGCGGCGAGGGCCGCATGGTTTTGAGCGCCGGGCGTTCGGAGAAATAGAGATTGAGCCGATCAAACTTTTGATGCCCCTGGTCGAGCCTGACGACGCGCTCGATTAATCGGCGCAAGTGCCGGTCGCTGACGGCGCCGCCGATTTCCCGCTTGTAGTCGCTCGCCGCAACTCGCGCGCGTTCCGCTGCCGTCGTCTCTAATGGCAATGCCAGGCAACGCGAAAGCGCACGCTGGAGCTTTTGCGCGCGCCCGATTTCATCGTCGGCGAGGCGCTCCGCGCTAGGTCGGCTTTTCTCGCGGCGCGGCGCGTTTTGAAGATATTGCAGCGGCGTTGAAAATCCGTGGCGACGGCCGGCCTTTGCCAGCCTCACGAGTAGAGGGGTCGGGAGAACATCAAAGCGCCACACTGCCGTTTCGACGCCGCCTACGATCTTCTTTCCACAAGGCGCAGCTTCGCTAAGCGCCTTGCGAACATTCTGCGGCGTGCAAGCCAGGCATCGACCGATCTCGGCGGCCGTGAATGTTGAACCGGCGCTCATAAGCTCTCGGCGGCTCCGTCGCTCTCTGTGGAAACGTCGATTCGGCAACCGGCTGGGACTTCAAGGCGGATGATGATCGTTTGGGGGCCCACCGTGACTTTGTCGTCAGCGTCGCCGTGGATATCTTCGTAGCGGTCGTGGTAGTAATCGCTCAGGCCCGTAGTCGAAACCTGAACCCCAAACTGAGTTTTCAGCCGGCGACGGATTTCCTTATAGGTCACAGGCTTTGCTTTTTCGCGTAGCCAAGCGTGCAACGGTTCTCGCGCGTAACTCGTGAGATTCCGAAGCTCGCCCTGAATGGCGCGTGGCTTCGCCGTCCGGCCCGAGCGCTTCATTGCCGCCACCCTTTCCCGCAAGCCGCTTGCGAGAGATCGGCGCGGCGGATTTTCCAAGCCGCGGCGCGGTCTCGATCGCGACTGGCGAGGGTGGACAAGCTCACGGTTTTTTGCCTTTCTTTGTCCGGGTGACGAATCCGGAGTGGCGTTTCTGCCTCGCGAGCGAACTCCGTTGCCTAACGAACTTAATGATGCTCGTCGAGCGTGGAATGCGCATCGCCGGCCCGCTCGGCGCAGACTCCTGCAATTTCTTCGGTACTTTGATGACGCCCTCGCGAATCAGAGACAAGACGTGTCTGTCAGTGATCGAGAACAACTTGGCGCACGCGTTCACGCGCATGAATGGCGCGGGCGGTATCCACGTCTCGGGATCGACTGGCTCGGCCTGGTAGTTGCTCACGCCGTGCGAAGCGCGCCTCCTGCGCCGTGTACGAGGTCGATGATTTCGGTGAGGTAAGGAACCGCGGCGCCCGCGGAAACCGGCGCCAGGATCGCGGCCTGGAACGCGACGAAATGGTTATTCGGGTCGCTCATGTGGAGACACCGAGCCTTTCCCAGAGGGTGATGATGGTTTGCTGGCCGCGTTCGATCGCGGCGCTCTGCATCTCGT
>JBPCRH010000181.1:0-10938 GCA_050997075.1 Chthoniobacterales bacterium | reverse complement strand
ATGCCGCCCTTTAATCAGGACGTCGCTCGCGAGTTCGTTAGGCGCGGCGAGTAAAGCTTCCTCGGTTTTAGGGCCGTTGTCCGAGAGGAGCAGAACGTGAAATTTCTTCGCGATCTCCAGGCGGACGACGAGCGCGGCATCGTCCACCGCCTTGGCCCTAAAAGGCGCGGGCGGAAAAAGAACCTGCGCGGTCACGTGCGGCCCAAGCCGAAAAGAATTGCCGCGCGCGAGCAACTTTCTCGGCCTAACGAGAAGCGCATGATGGAGGCGCGAGCGATCCGGCGCTGCATTATCGAGAAACTGGCGTGGCCGGAAATCATCGAACAGCGCGGCGGCGCTCCCGAGATGCCACGCATCTCCGTGCGTGAGCAACAAGCCGTCGAGCCGATCGATGCCGCGCGAGTGCAGGTAGTCGCGCAGGAAACCGCCGTAGTCGCGCGCGCTCCCGGTATCGAAGAGCCAATCATTCCCACCGGCGCGGACGTGCATCGCAGCCCCGGCGCCGGCATCGAGCACCGTTATTTCCGTCGGCGCCGCGGGCGGCCAGTGCGGGCGCTCGACGTAGCTGTGCCCGGCCGGCAACTGCGCGCAGAACTGCACCAGCCCGAGAATCGCGCGCGCCAAACTCCAGTTCGCATTATTAAAAACAACCGCGAGCGCGGAAGAAAAAGGCGCCGCGAGGAGCGACAACATTCCCGTCGCGAGGACGCAAAACGCGATCGGCACGACCGTCAAATTGGCAAGCAGCGAGATCGGCGTGAGGAGGTAAAAATACCAAACGATCAGGAGGATCGAACCGAACCACGCCGCCGCCGAGACCGACACCCCGCCCGCGATCCAGTAGTAGATTTTCTCCAGGAATAGCCGGGTCCGGCTGACCAGACTGCGCGGCAAAAACGGATCGGTTTCACTCAACCGCAGAAGCGGACGAAAAATCCGATTCTGCAAAAGGATGATCGCGCCAACGACCGAAAACGAGAGCTGAAACCCCGAAGTGAAAAACTGATTCGGATCGACCGCCAGGATCGCCAACGCAGCGGCCGCGAGACTGTTTAAGGCGAGTACGCGCCGATCAAAAAAGATCCCGCCTAACAATACCGCTGCCATCGTCGCCGCGCGCAGACTGGAGACGTGCAGCCCGGTGATCGCCGAATAGAAAAAGAGAAAGGGAATGATGAGCGCGGCCGCGGCGACCCGCGGCAGCCGGCAGAGGCGCAGCAAAATCCAGAGCAACTGCGCGATGATGCCGACGTGGAGGCCGGCGACGGCGAACAAGTGGAGCGTGCCGGTTTGCTGGAAAGGCTCCTCGATGTCATCCGGGGTTTCGTGGCGGAGGCCGAGCGCCATGCCGTTGATGAGCGCGCACACCTCGGGCGAATCCTCCAGCCCGCGCGTCATCGTCGACTGCATCCAGCCGCGCGCTTTCGTCGCGAGGCGGAGAAGAAGATGGCTGCGGGCTCGCGCGAGGATCTCGCCATCCTCCGGGTAGCGGGAAAAGATCGAGCGATAAACATCGCGGCGCGCGAGATAGCTGCGCAGGTCGAAGACGCCGGGATTGCGCGCCGGCGGGATCGCTTCCGCCAAACCGTGGAGACGAATTTCGTCGCCCAGTTCCGGCGCCGTTTTCCAGCGCACGCGGACGGTCGCGTCACAACTTCGCCGGGCACCGCCGTACTCGATCGACTCCAGCCGGAGAAGAAAGTTCACGAAATCCCCGCTCGCCTTCGGCTCACTCATGACCACACCTGTGACCCGGACGGGCCTCGGCCCCGCGCCTAATTCTTCCGCCAGTTTACTCCCTGGCGCATCGACCTGCTGCGCGAGATGAAGCGCAAAAAATCCTGCTACCACAAGTAGGTGGATCAAACCCGGTCGAGCCCACCCCAGGCTCACGATCGCGAGCAGCGCGACCGCGCCACAAACCACGTAGAGCGGCGCCGGGAAATACTCCGCGAGCACAATCCCGAGACCCGCCGCGAGCGCGACGCCGACGAGAGGCTGGCGCGCGCTTTGGGGAGTACTCATCACGGCCGGAGGCGCGCGGCTCAGCGGGGCGGCCGATCACGGATGGAGAAGCGACCGCGCTCATCTTCGGAGGGACATGCTTCCGCACGTCCCCATTTTACCGATCCCGCGCCACGCCAAGATTCCATCAGCCGCGAAATAATTGGGACGTGCGGAAGCACGTCAGCCCCGAGCAGGCGGGCGCCTTCATCATCACGCCATCCTGGCAACCGTGCTGAGCGCGCTCGTGATGGCGCGCTTTGCCAGTTCGATCTTAAAGGAGTTGTATTTGTAACCTTTGGCAGCCGCATTGCCCGTGATCGCAACCCCTTTTTAGAACCGGTGAGCTGCAAGTTTTCCCGGGACAGATCGAGCAGCGAGCTGCGCGGATCGAGCTTCAGAGGATAATCCTTACCGTTTACTTTGAGATAACTCACCAAGCGCGGCCCGAACGTAAGCGCCGCCCTTGTCCCGCCACCTTTTTCAGAAATCTGCGTCGCGCCGGCATTACCCAAGAGCAGCAGTTTATCAATCGGTTCGCAGGGGTCCGACGGCCGATTGTCCCGACAATGTGGATCAGCCGATTGATCCATCTCCCCTCTTGCTCTTAAGCGTTCACCCGAGGGGTCGAACCTAAATTTTCTCGAGTTGGAAATTTGCGCAGTCTCCGGAAACCGGTTTGATGCGCGCAGGGCTGGGCGGAGACCCAGTGAGGGGGATCGGCTAATAAGCGCGGTTGCGAGACGGGTAATGACAGCCTTCTCTCGGTTCGCCGAGCCACGACTTTGCAACAGCATATCCCGGCCAGCCGATTTCGCCGCTCACCTGCCACGATACGCCTCGGAGCGCATGAAGTGCGTCGAGCCACTTCTGTTCGTGTTCGGTGGCAATAATAGCAATCGATTTATTCCTCCGGCACCCGGACTAAGACAGCCGCATCATAGGCGGGAATGGTCAGCTGTAAACCTACCAAAGAACCGTCATTAATTGGATCTTGAGTCCCTCTGATGCGACGGAAGGTTCCGTCCGGACTGACAGTACGAGAAACTGAAGTCGCATTCACAAATACTGTCCCGTTGTCGAAATCTCGTCTGAAGATGTCCGGGTTGCCCTTTAAGAGATAAATCTCATCAAGCCATACGTGACTCTTCTCGCTCCCAAAATAGAAACTTATTTTCGTATCACCCGCGTCGGTTTCAAAGGTGAGGGTATGTGACAGCCAGTCGGGTCCGCTGACTATTGTCTGCATTTTTCCAGTTCCAAACTGCACGCCAAATTCGCGCACTTGCGACGATCTTACAGCAAAGCAAAGTGTATAAGTGTCACGAGACGCAACGTTAATCGACGGACTGGTTACCGAAGCAGAATAAAGATCGGTGCTGTAGGTGCCCATGGGTGAGGCGTACAGAGAATGGCTCCCTGAAAAGACTTCCCCTCCGCTCCGCAAAGAAAGTTTCACGTTCTGACCTGCCCACCCTCCTCGGCCTGACTCGAACCCGCCGTTGGGCAGAAGAGTTCTAGAAATATCAAAAAGAGCAGGGTCGAAGATTCTGGTCCTCGGACCGAGGGGCGAGCCTAACCAACCCGTGTGGGCGCGCACTTTGTCGATTTGAGCGGGGTCCGTATCATCGTTGGGTATCGCCTCGCCAAAGCTCGCGGAACCGGGTAAAACATCGACGGAATATTCATCCCACCAAGGACCATGTACTCCGGGTCGTCTTTGGCCGTAAGAGCCATTCTCAAGCAGTGCCATCCCGAAGCTATAACGGAAAGGCGAGTTGCTGGTTGGCGGCGACCCTCCATTGTCAAGGCGAGGATAGATAAGCGTAGGAGTCTTACTTAGTATCTCGCCGTAAATCGGGCCAAAGGCATGGTGGTGCAGATGGTAAGAATACGAGGCGAGCTTTTGATCGCTTAAAAAATATTTGGGAGGGGAGCCATAAGAGGTGCCGGTGTTGGGATATCCCTCGCATTGGGCGCCGTTTAGAGAAGAGTATCCCCGGACGTTCCCGTTACTCCCTACCAGGATCTTGCTACCCCCGACGAGGCTGCGTAGCTCCGCATAGAAGGCTTCAAGGCCGGCTCCCTTCATATTTTCGCCTGTGACAGGATTTAGTCCACCGTCGGCGACGAGATCATTATCCATATCGGCGGCAGGGTCCGGGAAGAAGTACGATCTCTCGCCATCAAATAAAACACCGTCGTAAACAAAACTTCCCACAGGATTCCCGTGGCGATCAAGATCGAGATTTGAGGCCAGCCATTCGGCGTTCACGACGTTCATCTGCTTGCCGTTCGCGTCAAAGGGACAGCGAGTTCCCATATTATACTCCCAAGACTCCGGCTTGTGAGGCACTCCTATGCCAGCGTCGCCACCGGCGCCAAGCTCATGCTGCGCCACGACAGCCCCCGCGGGGTGGAACTGGGGTTGCGATTTATAACCGCGGGCTACCAGGGTCAAGGTGTTGTTGCTATTATCGATGGAAGCGATCTGGGCATGTTCAGCTTCGAGAAAATCTCCCGGGTTGCCATTGTAGATGACGACGTATTGCCGGGCGGCAAATCGGCTGGAGTCACCCACCGCCAGGACCAACGCATCGGATTCGATCGGATTCGTCAGTCTGCTGCCCGCCAGGTAAAGCCAGTGACCCGCAAAGACTGCTGCCCCCACGGACGCTGCGCCGGTTGACAGGAAA
The DNA here is from genome assembly GCA_050997075.1 of Chthoniobacterales bacterium. Taxonomy (GTDB): domain Bacteria; phylum Verrucomicrobiota; class Verrucomicrobiia; order Chthoniobacterales; family UBA10450; genus Palsa-1392. Next base: position 6,238 of record JBPCRH010000181.1, on the reverse strand, counting down.
GGGCGTTGACTTCCACTTCCCTCGTTGTTCGATTGATACCCACTACAAGGGAAATAACGGAGCACCATCGTTCGCGGATATTGTTCTTTAAGCGCCGCAGCGTTCTGGATTTGAGAAGCGCCATAGCTAACGGTGTTGTACTTCGAAGCAATTTTGATGTTGCCCGTAGCGCCGTCTGTTAAATTGAGGCGCGGATAGGGCAAACCATAAATCTCGGGTGTTCCAGGAAGAGCCGCTGGCGGAACGGTTCGGTCGGTATCATCAAATGTCGGCGGAAGCTGGGACATCGCTGTCGCAACAAGAGAAAAGACGGAAACGATCGTTCCGAGCCGGGTGTAAGAGACAATGGATTTGGAGAGATTATTTTTGGGCTGAGCATTCATGGGCTGAAGTAGGTGAAAGCGGCTGAGGGGAATCGAACCCCCGGATGCAGCTCGGGAAGCTGCCGTTCTACCATTGAATCACGCCCGCGGTTGAAAGAAATAGTGATGGATAATTCGTGAATAGTCGAAAAAGAGCAGATGAACAGGCAAATCTTCGCTCCCAGGAAATCACGTCGTCGGAATCGGCAATGAGATCGCTCACCGGGTTCTTGACGCCCTTGGCGCGGCCACGCGCGGCAGCCGGCAGAGGCGCAGCAAAATCCAGTGCAACTGCGCGATGTTGCCGACGTGCAAGCCGGCAACGGCAAACAAATGAAGCGTGCCGGTTTGCTGGAAACGCTCCTCAATGTCATCCGGGGTTTCGTGGCGGAGGCCGAGCGCCATCCCGTTGATGAGCGCGCAAACCTCGGGCGAATCCTCCAGCCTGCGCGTCATCGTCGTCTGCATCCAGTCGCGCGCCTTCGCGGGGAGACGGAGGAGGAAATGGCTGCGGCCTCGCGCGAGGATCTCGCCATCTTCCGGGTAGCGGGAAAAGATCGAGCGCTAGAAGGTTCACGAAATCCCCGCTCGCCTTCGGCTCACTCATGACCACACCCGTGACCCGGACGGGCCTCGGCCCCGCGCCTAATTCTTCCGCCAGTTTACTCCCCGGCGCATCGACCTGATGCGCGAGATGGAGCGCAAAAAATCCTGCTACCACAAGTAGTTGGATTAACCAGGGTCGAGCCCCGGCCAGGCTCACGATCGCGAGCAGCGCGACCGCACCGCAGACCACGTAGAGTGGTGCCCGGAAATACTCCGCGAGGACGATCCCGAGAACGGCCGCGCGCGCGATGCCGACGAGAGGCTGGCGCGCGGTTTTGGGGAGCGCTCATCACCACCGCAAGCGCTCGTTAGGCACGTTTCCCGGGGCCGCAAAACGATTGCTTCGACCGCGTTAGTTTATATGCTTGGCCGACTGTGCCGACACCTTTTTCGCGGAAAAAGCGAACCAACGTGGTGCGCACAACACCAGAGACCACCGAGCCAAAAAAATCGGCCACGCGCGTCGGCCTCAAGCCCGGGACGGACTGGCACAAGCGCAACTTCCTCACCGAAGTCCTCATCCCCTCACTCTTCACGAAACGCTCCGGGCTCCATGAGATTCCGCTCTTCCCCAGAGTCGGACCGGGCGAGGTCTGCCTGACCTGGATCGGGCACGCGTCCTTCCTGCTCCAGCTCGAGGGCTTGAATATCCTCGTCGACCCGAACTGGTCGATGTGGTTGAAAGTGATCAAGCGCCTGAAGCGCCCGGGCCTGGACATCGACACCCTGCCTTCGATCGATGTCGTCCTCGTGACCCACGCGCACTTCGATCACCTCGACCGCAAAAGTCTGCGCAAGGTCGCGGCGAATCAGCCGATCGTCGTTCCCACCGGCGTCGGAAATTTAGTCCACGATCTCGGCTTCAACATCGTCCACGAGCTTGGGGAATGGGAACAGGTGCAGCTCGGGCCGCTCCGGGTTTCGCTCACGCCGTGTCATCATTGGGGCGCGCGGCTTTTGCACGATCAACATCGCGGGTTCGGCGGCTTCGTCATCGAGGCCGGGAAGCGCTCGGTCTTTCACTGTGGCGACAGCGCTTACTTCCCGGGCTTTGAGGAAATCGGGAAACGATTTCCAATCGAGATCGCGCTCCTGCCCATCGGCGCCTACGACGCGCCCAGCGGCCGCGAAGTGCACATGAATCCAGAGGAAGCAGTGCGTGCTTTTCTCGAGCTAAAGGCGCGTAAGCTCGTGCCGATGCATTATGGCACTTTTCGGCTTGGCTTTGAACCAATGCACGAGCCGCCAGAGCGGTTGCTCTCCAGCGCGCGCGCACACGGGGTCGAGGAGAGCGTCCTCGTCATGACTGAGGGCCGGCCGGTCGTTTTGTGATTCCGGAATTTTTCGGCCACAGCTCGACCCAGATTAAACACCGATAGGGAAAGGGGACCGGCCGCTTCGTCTATCTGTGAAGATCTGGGCTCATTTGTGGCGAAATCTCCTTTGGCCTGTTGCCACAGGCGTTCTCGTGCTCGTCTTCTGCAGGCTGCTGCTCTGGCATGACTCCGCGATTTTTTGGAACGACGATTACCAGATTTCCATCCTCCCGGTATTCGCGGATGTGGCGCGGAGCTGGAGTGAGGGGCACCTGCCGTTGCTCAGCCCTTACTCGTGGGTCTGCGGGAATCTCGCGGGCGAATTTCAATACGGCACTTTCTCGCTCTTCATCAATGCCGCCGTCGTCCTCATCTGGAAGCTGCCGCTCGCCTTCGCCGGACAGGCCGCGGCGCTTGCGATGGCGCACCTCTTCGTGCTCGCGGCCGGGGCGTTTCTGCTCGCGCGCGATCGCGGCCTAACGAATTCGCTCGCGACCATGGTCGCGCTCGTGGCCGCACTAAACGGCTGGATGATTGGCTGGGGCGCGACTGATTGGTTCGGCGCGCTCGGGGCGTTTGCCTGGCTGCCCTGGGCCTGGTGGAGCCTGGAGCGCGCGCTCGACCCGGCGCGCTCGCGGTGGCGCTTTCTCTGGCCGGCGCCGTTCGTTTACCTCCTCATCACCGGCGGCTTTCCCTACACGGTTTTGATGCTTGCGCTGGTCGCCGCCTGGCTCGCGCTGAAGTCGTTAGGTACGACCCGTCGGCTCGCTTCGCTCTGGCCGTGGCTCGCTGGGCTGGCGCTTGGTTTCGGACTGGCCGCGCCGGCCTGGCTGGCGTTGCTCGATTACATCCACGGGTCAGCGCGCGGCCAGAGCACGAATGCCGGCGCGCATTGGCAGTGGCTCGTGCCGCCGGCGGCGCTCCCCGGCTTTCTCTGGCCGGGGTGGACGGTTGCCTGGGTGGATTTTGGGAACCGCTCACTGCCGCACGTGGCGGTGGAGCTCGCCGGCGGCACGGTGCCGCCGCTCGCGCTTTTGGCGGGTTTGTTTTTCCTCCGCGGAGAGTTCGTTAGGCGAAGGAAATGGGAACTCGGCCTGCTCGCGCTCGTCCTCGCGATCGCAATGCTGCCGAGCGCGAATGTTTTCCGCTGGAGTTTTCGCTGGCTGCCGTTGCTCCATCTCGTGCTCGCGCTCGTCGCCGCGGAAGCGCTGGCGCAGTTCCGGCTCGCGGAATTTTGGCGCTGGCTCCTGACCGGCGGCGTCTTTGCCTCGCTCCTCGCGACTTACCTGCTCCTCCCGACCAATGCCGGGGTGCCGAAGTATTCGTTCTCCCAAAGCCTAACGAGGGCGGAGCCGCTCGATCCGGCGCGGCTTTACCTGAGCGTCTATCCTCCGCCCGAAGAGGCTTATCGACTTCGAAATCATCCCGCGCTGGTCGGACAGGTGACGCGACCCGGGAGCACTGCGATGTGGGCGGGAGTGCGGCTGATCAACGGCTACAGCCCGATCCGCCCGGCCGGGGTCGGGCCGGCGTGGACCTTTTACACCCATGGCGAGATCGATCCGGGGGTCGCGGAGTATCTGCTCCAGCGGGAAGCCGGACCGGGCGGTTTGCTCGAGAACCTCGGGATCGACGGCCTCCTCGTGGATCGCGCGATGACCTTCGCGCCCGCGCCGGCGTCGGCCTGGCGGCTCGCGCACGAGGAGAAAGGAGGGCGCGTTTACGCACGGGTCGGGACGCCGATCGGGCCGCTCCATGCAATCGATCTGCCTAACGAAAAGTCGTCGCCGGTCACGATCCGGCTGCTCAGCGACGCCCGGCAAAAAGTCGTCGCCGAGGTCGCGGTCGCCGCTGGCGAAGGTTCGGCGGCGCTCGTCTTCGCGCGCCCGTTTTTCGACGGCTACCAGGCGACGCTCGCGGGCGAAAAAATCGCTGTTGTCTCCTATCGCGGCCTCGCCCCGATAATCAAACTGCCCGCCGGCGCGCACGGTCGCCTCACGATGGTTTATCGGCCTTGTTGGCTCGTGCTGGGCGGCGCGCTCGCGGCCCTCGCGGCGCTCGTCATGCTGATCGGTGGAGCGGTTGCGCTCCATCAGTCAAAGAGCCCAAAAACACGGTCATCCTGAGCGGAGCAGCGGAGTCGAAGGATCCCGTGGGGCTGCCGTGAAGCCATGACTCGGATAAATCTGCAACTACGCTTCCCCGCCACTCGCCGGGATCCCTCGACTGCGTTTCGCTCCTCTCCACTCCGCTCGGGACGACCAAATCGCTTCTAGTAAACGTCGCGTTTGTAGCGCTTCTCGCGCTTCAGATTTTCGACGTATTCGTTCGCTTCATCAGCGCTTTTGCCGCCCTGCTGCTGCACGATTTCACGCAACGCGGCGTCGACATCTTTGGCCATCCGTTTGGCGTCGCCACAGACGTAAAAGTGCGCGCCTTCTTCGAGCCATTGCCAGAGCTCGCCGGATGAACCCATCATCCGGTTTTGCACGTAAATTTTGTGCTCCTGGTCGCGCGAGAAAGCGGTGTCGAGTTTCGTGAGCACGCCGTCGGCCATGAATTTCGCGAAGTCTTCCCGATAGTAAAAATCGCTCTGCTCGCGTTGCGCTCCGAAGAAGAGCCAGGTCTTTCCGCGCGCCCCGATCGCCTGGCGTTCTTGAAGAAACGCGCGGAACGGCGCCACCCCGGTGCCGGGGCCGACCATGATGATGGGCGCGTCGTTATCTTCCGGGAGCCGGAATTTCGACAAGGTTGGATAAATCAGCGCGGGCGAATCGGCACAACGCTCGGCCAGAAAGCTCGAGCAGACGCCTTTGCGTTTCCGTCCGTGACTCGAATAGGTGACCACGTCGACGATGAAATGGACCGCGGTCGGATGCGCTTTCAGGCTCGACGCGATGGAGTAAAGGCGCGGCTGGAGCTTCGCGAGAAGCGCGACAAATTCCGTCGGCGTAAAGTCGACCGAAGGATGCTCGACCAGAAAATCGATCATCTCCAAACCCCAGAGATAGGTGTCGAGATCGTGCCGGCGATCTTCGTGCAGCAACTCCTTCAGGAGCGGCGCGGCGGAGGCGCGCTCGGCAATCGCGCGGAGAAATTTCGGGGTCGGCTGGGTGATGCTGTATTGGCGGAGAAGGGCTTCGCGCAGAGTGGTGTCGGGCGCGCCTTTCAGGCCCGGGATCGGCTCGTCACCCTTGGCCTCGAGCGCCGTCAGGAATTCTTCGACGAGCTCGGGATCGTTCGTCGGATACACGGCCATGGAGTCGCCGACTTCGTAGCTCAGACCCGAGCCTTCGAGCGAGATCTCGAAATGGCGCGTGTCCTTTTCGGAGTCGGGAAGGTTGAGCCGGCGATTGACGAGAAGCCGGCCGGGAAATGGATTTTTCCGGGAATAGGCAGAGGCGGAAGCGAGTTCGTTAGGCATGAAAAGAGAGACGACGTTCCTCACCACTTTGGGCAAACGGCTTCCCCTGTCCATCGCGGACATCCCGGCTACGTTGGCGGCTCATGAGTCGGCTCGACGAAATTTTGGCAGTAAAACGGCGCGAAATTGAGCGCCTCCTTCCCCGCCGCGAAGAGCTCCGGCAGCAGGCGCTCGCGCGCAATGACTTTCGCAGTTTCCGCCGCGCCCTCGAGCGCGACGACGGCCGACTCGCCCTCATCGCGGAAGTAAAAAAAGCGTCGCCCTCGGCCGGCGTCATCGCCCCGACTTTCGAGCCGGTCGAGATCGCGCGGAACTACGCACACGCCGGGGCGGAAGCGATCTCCGTCCTGACCGACGAGCAATTTTTCCAGGGCCACCTCGATCATCTCCGCGCCGTGCGCGAGGCCGTGGCCCTGCCGGTTTTGCGGAAGGATTTCGTGCTCGATGAAGTGCAAATCCTCGAGGCCGCGGCCGCGGGAGCGGACGCCATTTTGCTCATCGTCGCCGCGCTTGATGATGAAGAACTCGTC